>CAKZJK010000432.1 GCA_936942565.1 uncultured Caulobacter sp.
AGCAAGGTCTCGAGCCAGCCGATCTCCAGGGCGTCGCGGTCCTCGCGCAGCTCCTGCCGGCGACGGCCGATGAGAAGCCCGGCGGCGAGACCCAGGCCCATGGTCACCAGGGCCAGAAAACCCAGAAGGAAAGCCAGCGGCCCCGTCGGGGCGGCCGGAGCCAGGCCCGAAAGCTGGATCAGGGCCACCACGCAGCCGCCGATCAGAGCCAGGGCCGCGCCTTCCGCCAGGCGCTTGGGCCGATTCATGGTCGAGGCCGCGGCGACCGGGGCCAAGCACCAGGCGGCCATCGCGCCCGACACGCCACCGGTCAGGGCGGCGGCGGCGGCTCCGCCGATCGCCCACAGAACCAGCAGCAAGGCGTCGGCGCGCTCGCCGCCGCGATGAAACACCAGGGCCGCCAGGGCGGGCGTCGCGCCGGCGGCCAGGGCGCTCCAGACGGGCCAGGCGCGAGCATCCACGATGAAAAGCGCCGCGGCGGCGGCCAGGCAGACAGCGCCCAGCCATCCCAGGCGCCAAGCAAGCGCGGGGTCGAACCCCGCCTGCGGGGCGGGACGGCTGATCGAGTCTGGTCGCGCTTCGAGTTTCAAGGCCGGCCGGTTTCGACTGCGGCGGGAGTCGCCGTTCGGTGAAGCCTAACGCGAGCGGCGGGTTCCGTCCAAGCGCACACAATCGTTAAGCGAGGTTAATGGCTGACTTCGTTGTGGACGGAAACGGAATCGTAAGCGCCATGCGTCATGGTCCGGCTTTGATTGGTGCGGACAGAAGGTCCGGGAGTTCGTAATGCCAGAACCGGCGTCCCTGGACGCATCGCTTGTCGTGCCCTTCGACGACGCTGTCCCGACCGAGCGTCGGACGGCGGCGGAGGAGCGTCGCCGCGCGGCGCTCGACGATCGTAAGCGTTCCTTCCTGCGTATGGTCAGCCATGAGCTGCGTACCCCTCTGAACGCCGTCATCGGCTTTTCGGAGATCTTGTCGCATGAGCTGTACGGCCCGCTTGGCGCGCCGCAGTACCGCGAATACGCGCAGATCGTGCACGAAAGCGGCGTGAAGCTGCTGAAGCTGGTCAATCAGATCGTCGAGATCGCGCGCCTGGAAGGGCACGTCACCGACATCAAGATGACGCCAGAGAGCCTCGACGAGGCCCTCGAGGACGTGATCGAGGGCCTGCGACCCGAGATCGCGCGGCGAGAAGTCATCATCCACATCATCGGCCAGGGCGCCCTACCCTTGGTGATCGCCGACAGCCGCGGTTTGCGCACCATGCTGTCGAACCTGCTGCAGAACGCCGTCACTCACTCGCCCGCCGGCGGGGTGGTTCACGTCGCCGCGGGCCGGATCGGCGCCGAGGTCGAGGTCACCATCCGCGACCAGGGTCCGGGCGTCGACAGCGCTGAATTGCCGCGCCTGCTGCAGCCGTTCGAGCAGGGCGGCTCACCCCTGACCCGCGCCAACGAAGGCGTGGGCCTGGGCCTGCCGATCGTCGATCTCTTGTCGCGCGCCATGGGCGGACGACTGAAACTGTCGTCCAGCCTGGGCGCCGGCTTCCTGGCGCGGTTGATCCTGCAGGCGGGCTGATCGCCACGCCACGCTTGCCTTGGAAGGGCGAAGGCGCCTAAACGCCCGCCCATGACCAACCCGATCGACGCCGCCCTCGACGAACTAGCCGACGAGTTCGAACTGCTCGGCGACTGGGAAGAGCGCTATCGCTACGTGATCGAGCTCGGCAAGGACCTGGCGCCCCTGACCGACGCAGAGCGCTCCGAGGACAACAAGGTGCGCGGCTGCGCCAGCCAGGTGTGGCTGGTCACCGAGTCGCAGGCCGACGGGACCCTGAAGTTCCGCGGCGACAGCGACGCCCATATCGTCAGCGGTCTCGTGGCCATCATGCTGCGGCTCTATTCCGGTCGCGCGCCCGCCGACATCGTCGCCTTCGACGCCAAGGCCGCCCTCGACCGCCTGGGCCTTTCCGAAGCCCTGTCTTCGCAGCGCTCCAATGGCCTGAAGTCGATGGTCGCCCGCATCCAGCGGGATGCGCAGGCCCATCTTGGCTAGCTATCGGGTCGCCGCGCTCTATCGCTTCACGCGGTTCGAGGACCCGGCCGCGATCCAGGGGCCTCTTGCCGCGCTGTGCTGCGGCCTGGGCGTCAAGGGCACCCTGCTGCTGGCGCGCGAGGGGATCAACGGCACGATCGCGGGCGAGGACGCCGCCATCGAGGCGGTGCTGGCCCACATCCGCGCCCTGCCCGGCTGCGCCGATCTGGCGCCGAAGACCGCCTGGGCCGAGCGCATGCCGTTCTACCGGATGAAGGTGCGGCTGAAGAAAGAGATCGTCACCCTGGGCGAGCCCGACCTCGACCCGACCGATCCTGGAACCTATGTCGCGCCCGCCGACTGGAACGCCCTGATCAGCGATCCCGACGTCGTGGTGATCGACACCCGCAACGACTACGAAGTCGCGGTCGGACGGTTCGAGCGCGCGGTCGATCCGAAGACCGCCAGCTTCTCGGAATTTCCGGCCTGGTTCCGGGAATATCGCCAAGGCCTGGAGTCCGGGCGCGGCCCCGACGCCCCGCCGCTGAAGGTCGCCATGTACTGCACGGGCGGCATCCGCTGCGAGAAGTCGACCGCCTTCCTGAAGGCCGAAGGTGTCGAGCAGGTCTTCCACCTGAAGGGCGGCATCCTCGACTACCTGGAGCAGGTCCCCGAGCCCGAGAGCCTGTGGCGCGGCGAGTGCTTCGTGTTCGACGAGCGCGTCGCGGTCGGCCATGGCCTGACGCCCGGAACCCATGCGCTATGCCGAGGCTGCCGCATGCCGGTCAGTCCCGAAGCCCAGGCCTCGCCCCTCTATGTCGAGGGCGTCTCCTGCCCCGCCTGCCATGACCAGCGGACGGAGGCGCAAAAGGCTCGCGCGGCCGAGCGCCACCGTCAGGCCCTGCACTGCGAGTCTCTGGGCATAGAACACGTCGGCGCCACGCTTCCGGTCAAGACCGACTGAACCCTTCGCGGTCGCGCCGCGTTGACACGGCTCCCCTTCCCCACGCGAGGAGCCGCCCCATGCATACGAACGAAGACCACATCAAGCTCGTCAACGGTCTGGTCGAGACCACGATCGACAGCGCCGATGGCTATGCCGAAGCCGCCAAGGACGCCGACAACAGCCGCTACAAGGAGCTGTTCGAACGCCGCGCCCAGGAGCGTCGCTCGGTCGCCTCGGAACTGCAGGACGAAGTCCGTCGCCTCGGCGGCGATCCGAAGGATGACGGCACCATCCTGGCCGCCGCCCACCGCGCCTTCCTGAACCTCAAGGACGCCATGACCAAGGGCGATGAGGCCGTGGTCAACGAGGTCGAGGCCGGCGAAGACCACATCAAGGCCAAGTACGAAAAGGCCATGCAGGACGCCGATGTCGACCCGCAAACCCGCGCCGTGATCGAACGCGCCTGGACCTCGGTGAAGTCCGGCCACGACCAGATGCGCGACATCAAGCACATGCTGAAGCACTAGGCTTCGAGCTCTATCCGGAAGGGCGGGACTGGAAGGTCCCGCCCTTCTCGTATTTGCGTCAGGCGCCGCGACACCGCATATGAAGGCCATGGAAGACGCGCCGCGCCCCACCTCCGCCGAACGCATCGTGCTCGACGAGCGGCAGGTGAACCTGATCGCCAAGGCCCTGGCCGAGCCGCGTCGCCGGCAGATCCTCAAGGAAATCGGGACCGCCAGCCAGCCCACGCCCTGCGGCGAGGTCGCCCAGCACATCGAAGTCAGCGCCGCCACCTTCTCGCACCATATGAAGGAGCTGGAGAACGCCGGCCTGATCCGCATCTGCCGACAGGGCAAGTTCGCCTTTCTGGTCCTGCAGCGGGACGTCCTGAACGCCTACCTGGCGCGGCTGGCGGAAATCTAGGCTTCCGCCGAGACCTCCGTAGCCCGCCCCGCGACCCATCGGGCCGCGATCAGGGCGATCGGAATCCCGACCAGGACGCAATGCGAGAACAGCGCGTTGCTGATTCCGTAAAGCGTGTGCGGCAAGGGCGCGTGGGGCCAGCGAAGCGGCTTCACGATCCAGTACATGACCCCCCAAAGCAGCAAGCCGTACGCGATGCCGCTCGGGATTGGATGCTTGGCCAGGATCGGCGCCCGCGCCGCGGCCAGCAGATACGCCGCCGCCATGCAGGCCATGATCGCGTAGTGGACCAGCAGGCCGACCACCGCCCAGCCCGCGCCATGCAGCGCCGCGTCGCCGAACGGGCCACTGGCGACGTAGTTGAGCACCGCGACGGGTCCGATCCCAGCGATGCCGGCGAACACGAACGCCGACAAGATATCGAGTGTTCCGGCGACCAGCGTCGCCCTCAAGATTGGCGTGTTCATTCGGCCCCTACCCGTTCAATCCAGACACGTTCCCATCTCTCGCCAGACCAAAATCTCGTTCGGCCAGACTGAGAGTCCCACGGCGATTTGGACCCGGCTCTGGCCGCATGGCAAGAGAACGTCGATATGCGAGATGGGCTATCGGCGCCGATCTTTATGCCGCCCTTATGCGGGCGCGCCCCTTCGACATGGAGCCCTTACGCGGCTCCGTGGTCTCTGGCCTCCGACACCTAAGGAGGCCGAAATGGCTGATCTTCTTTATGGGGCGCTGGCCGTCGGCCTGTTCGTCCTGTTCGGCGCGTTCGTCGCCGCGTTGAGGCGCGTCTGACGATGCTCGTGAACATCCTCTGGGGCGCCGGCGCGGTCGTCGTCGCTGGCTACATGGTCGCGGCGATGCTGCGGCCCGACAAGTTCTGACGGACCACTTCCATGACATGGCAAGGATGGGCGGAAATCGCCCTGACCCTGAGCCTGGCGGTCGCCATCGGCTGGCCGCTGGGCGTTTTTCTTTCGCGCGTCTGGAAAGACGAGCGGACCTTCCTCGATCCCGTGATGCGCCCGGTCGAGGGCCTGTTCTACAAGGCCTGCGGCGTTGATCCCAAGAAGAGCCAGAGCTGGCACGCCTACGCCCTGGCGCTGCTCGCCTTCAATCTGGTCGGCTTCATCTTCGTCTACGCCGTGCTGCGCCTGCAGGGCGTGCTGCCGCTGAACCCTCAGGGTTTTCCGGGCCTCTCGGGACACCTGGCGTTCAATACGGCGATCAGCTTCGTCACCAACACCAACTGGCAGAGCTATGCGGGCGAAAGCACGATGTCGACGCTCAGCCAGATGCTGGTGCTGACGGTGCAGAACTTCGTATCGGCCGCCACCGGCGCCACCGTCGCGGCGGCGCTGGCGAGGGCGTTCGTCGCCAATCGCGGCGAGGGCGTGGGCAACTTCTGGGCCGACCTGATCCGCACGACGCTCTACCTGCTGCTGCCGCTGGCCTTCGTGGTCGCGGTGGTTCTCGTGGCGCTGGGCTTGCCCCAGACCCTGGCCGCCGGCGTCACCGCCCACACCCTCGAAGGCGCCGACCAGAAGATCTCGCTCTACGCCGTGGCCTCGCAGGAGGCGATCAAGATGCTGGGCATCAATGGCGGCGGGATCTTCAACGCCAACTCGGCCCACCCGTTCGAGAACCCGACGCCGCTGACCAACCTGATCACGGCGATCTCGATCAACACCCTGGGCTGGGCCGCGTTCTTCGCCTTCGGCCGCATGGTGCTGGCCAAGAAGGATGTGCGGGCCCTGGTCATCGCCGCCTTCGTGCTGCTGTTCGCCGGCGCCGCGGGCATCTACGCCACGGAGACCCAAAACCCGCCGGCCCAGGTCGCCGCCAGGGTCGACACGTCGGTGAACATGGAGGGCAAGGAGGTCCGCTTCGGCGCGCCCGCCACGGCCGCCTGGGCCGCCATGACCACGGGTGCCTCGAACGGCTCGGTCAACGGCATGCACTCCAGCCTGATGCCCCTGGGCGGCGGGATCGCGATGTTCCTGATGCAACTGGGCGAGATCCTGCCCGGCGGCATCGGCTCTGGCCTCGCCATCATGGTCGTCATGGCCCTGCTGTCGGTGTTCGTCGCCGGCCTGATGGTCGGCCGCACGCCGGAGTATCTGGGCAAGAAGGTCGAGGCGCGCGAGATCCAGTTCTCCATCCTGGCGGTGGTGATCATCCCGCTGTCGATGCTGGGTTTCTCGGGCCTGGCGGCTGTCCTGCCAGAGGCGCTGAAGGGCCTGATGCACGGCGGGCCGCACGGGCTGTCGGAGATCCTCTACGCCTACGTCTCTGGCACGGCCAACAACGGCTCGGCCTTCGCGGGCCTGACCGCCAACGCGCCCTGGTGGAACGTGACGCTGGGCATCGCCATGGCCCTGGGTCGCTTCCTGCCGATCGTCGCCGTGCTGGCCATCGCCGGTAGTCTGGTGACCAAGCCCAAGCTCGCCCCCACCGCCGGCACCCTGCCGACCGATGGCGGTCTCTTCATCGGCCTCCTGATCGGGGTGATCCTGATCCTGGGCGGCCTGCAATTCTTCCCCGCGATGGCGCTGGGACCGATCGTCGAGCACTTCCAAGCGCTCGGCGCGGTCGCGGCCCTCCGCTGAGTGGTGATCCCATGAGTTCGATCGATATTCATGCCGATCAGGGTCGACGCGCCCTGGCCGGCGGCCTCTCCGGAGCGGTCCTGGCCCGCGCGGCCAAGGACGCCTTCCTCAAGCTCGACCCGCGCAAGCTGACGAGCAACCCGGTGATCTTCGCCACCTGGCTGGTGGCCCTGCTGTCGACCGTTTCGGCGGTCGCGGCCGTGGCGACCCACCAGGCGGCGGGCTTCGCCATCCAGATCGCGATCTGGCTGTGGGCCACGGTGCTGTTCGCCAACCTCGCCGAAAGCGTCGCCGAAGGGCGAGGCAAGGCAGCCGCCGACAGCCTGCGCGCCACCCGCGTCACCACCAAGGCCAAGCTGCTCGTCGATCCCAAGACCGGGACCTGGATCCCCACGCCCGCTCACAAGCTGGGCGTCGGCGAGGTGATCCTGGTCGAGGCCGGCGACGTGATCCCGACCGACGGTGAGATCATCGAAGGCATGGCCAGCGTCAACGAGGCGGCCATCACCGGCGAGAGCGCTCCCGTGATCCGCGAAAGCGGCGGCGACCGCTCGGCCGTCACCGGCGGCACCACCGTGGTCTCCGACTGGATCAAGGTGCGGGTCACGGCCGAGGCGGGCTCGACCTTCCTGGACCGCATGATCGCC
>CAKZJK010000433.1 GCA_936942565.1 uncultured Caulobacter sp.
CTCGGTCAGTTCGTTCTTGATCTGGTTGATCGCAGCGCCGCGCGTCTGGCGCTCCTCCGGGCTCATCGACCCCAGCGTCTTGAGCAGTTCGGAGACCGAGCCCTTCTTGCCCAGCGCATTGACGCGGACGTTTTCGATCGCCGCTTCATCGGCGCTCGCGGCGATTTCCGCCAGGATGGAAGTCTTGAGTTGATCGAGATCGGACATGAGTTCGCTCATGAAAATGTGAGAAACAGGCGGACAAGAAAAACCCGCGCTAGCCCTGCCAGCGCGGGTTTCCCAATAATAAAATAGAGTTTGGGAAGCGCTGGCTTACTTGACCACGCTTTCAAACTCGTTGGTGGTGCCGGCGTCCTTCAGGTAGCCGAGAGCCTTCTTGGAGGCTTCGACCAGCGCACCGAAGGCCTCGGCCTGGGTGATCGCCATGTTGGACAGCACCTTGCGGTCGACTTCGATACCGGCCTTGTTGAGGCCGTCGATGAAGCGGCCATAGGTCAGGCCGTGCTCGCGGACGGCAGCGTTGATGCGCTGGATCCACAGCGAACGGAAGGCGCGCTTGCGCACCTTGCGGTCGCGGTAGGCGTACTGGCCGGCCTTGTCGACCGCGGCCTTCGCCGTACGGATGGTGTTCTTGCGGCGCCCGTAGAAGCCCTTGGCTTGCTCGAGAACCTTCTTGTGCTTGGCGTGGGCGACGACGCCCCGTTTAACGCGAGCCATGTGTCAGCGCTCCTCTTAAAGGCCGTAGGGCAGGTAGGTGCGGATGATCTTGGCGTCAGCCTCGCTCATCACCTTCGTGCCGCGCTGTTGGCGGATGTACTTGCCATTGTGACCGATCAGGCGGTGGCGCTTGCCGGCGACGCCGGCCTTCAGCTTGCCCGTGGCGGTCAGTTTGAAGCGCTTTTTGGCGCCCGACTTCGTCTTCAACTTCGGCATTTCGCGTCGGAGCTTTCGCCCCGTCCTCTGGAAGCATGACGAACCGCCATGGCATGCCAATGGCCAGGCGGTTCCGGAAAGGCGGCGTTAGTAGTTGAAACGGGGAGATAACGCAAGTGTCGACTCCCCGAACGCCCCGGGTCAGTTCGGCGGATTGTTCTTCTCGATGAAGGTCATGGCCGCGGTGAGCATCTGCAGACGGGTTGGGCTCTTGGACAGCCAGTGATCCTCCCCATCCAGCACCACGAACTCGTAGGGCTTGCCCGCGGTCCTTAGCGCATTCGCCATCTTCTGGCTGTGGGCGAAGGGCACGACCGTGTCATCCTTGCCGTGGATCAGCAGAATCGGGGCGTCGGCCTTGGCGGCCTGATCTAGGGGCGAGCGGGCCGACAGCTTCGGATCGCCCCCGCTCTCCACACCCATTAGCCTTTGCATATCCCGCATGGTGCTGCTGTAGGCGCCTCGCCGCAGCTGATAGTCGTTGTAGTATTTGCCCAGGTCGCTGAGGCCAGCCAGGGACACTGCGCAGCGATAGACGCCCTTCTGCAGGGTCACCCCGGCCAGGGCCGCGTAACCGCCGTAGCTGCCGCCAAAGATGCAGACCCGCTTGGGGTCCACGACACCCTCCCTGGCCAGATAGGCGACGCCGTCCGACAAGTCGGTCTGCATCTTGGCGCCCCATTCGCCGTAGCCCGCCTCCTTGAAGGCGTTGCCGTAGCCCGTCGAGCCTCGGAAGTTCGGCTGCAACACGGCATAGCCGCGCGAGGCGATGGCTTGGGCCCACCAGTCGAACGTGACGTCGTCATGATATCGCGGGCCGCCGTGCGGCAGGACGATCAGTGGCAGGTTCTTCTCCGCCTTGCCCTTGGGCAGGGTCAGGACGCCCTCGATCTCCAGGCCGTCGGCGGCCTTGTAGCGGACGGCTCTGACCACGCCGACATCGCCGGCCGCGATCTTCGGATAGGGCGAACCGATGGGATCGACCCGCCGCGTCGTGGTGTCGGCGATATAGTAGCCGCCTGGCGATGACGGGCCGGTAACGAACAGGACCAGCTTGCGGAAGTCCGGCGTCCAGGAGGCGAGGGTGACTTGCTGCCCCTTGAACGCGTTGCGATAGGCCGGCCACAGCGCCTTCATGCGCGGCTCGACGAACTCGTATTCATCCGTCTCGCCCTTGCGCCGGGTGAAGGCCAGAACCACGCCATCGTCGCCGATCAGGGCGTCCTGCTCCACCGCCGGACCGATGAAGGCGCCCAGCTTGCCGTCGACCAGCGAGACGGGCGTCGGTCGCCACAGCTTTTCGGCGTCGTCCCAGGTGTCGATGACGATTGCCTGGCCATCGGGCGTCACGCCCCACAGGCTCGGCGTCTCTATAGCGCTGGTCGTCGTGAAGACCGTCTGCCAGGACGCCCCCTTGCGCAGAGACATCGTCCAGGTCGCTCTTTCGTCTCGCTCGTTGTCGCGATGGCTGGCCTTGGCCAGCACCGTGCCGTCAGCCTTGGCCAAGTAGTCGTAGGTGTCGTTATCACCCATCTGGACGCGGCGGGCCAAGCCGCTGTCCAAGTCGATCTTGAAGAGATCCAAGTGCCCGGAGCGGGCCTGCATGTTGCCTTTCACGGTCACATAGAGGGGCGTGTAGAGCACCGGGGTCTTGCCGTCGAAGCCGGGCTGCAGGCGGCCGGCCACGACGTTCAATACCGTGTCGATGGCTTTGAAGGGCAGTTGTTTATACTCGCCGGTGCGGACGTTGAGGCTGACCGCCTGGAACTGCTCGCCGACATAGGCGACCTCGTCGATGCCAGCGGTGGTCGACACCTCGATCAGCACGTGCTCTGGATCCGCCCACTTCACCGAGCGAATCTTGTTGAGGCCGATCGTCGCCTTGGCCAAGAGCTGGCCGTCCAGCGAGCGAACGATCACGTGACGCTCGTCGTTCACTGTCGCGATCAACGCGATGGCCGAGCCGTCGGGTGCGATCTCGACACTCTCGATGGCCGGTAGACGACCATAGGCCTCCAGCGGCGCGGCCTCGACACTGCTCCCCAGCGCCAGGGCCATCGCGGCCGCGATTAACAACTTACGCATGTTTCCCCCAGATCACACTCCCGAGTGGAGTCTAGGAAGGAGCTTGGCTGTTGTCCACGCCTTGGCGCTAGGCGGCCGCCTTGGTCCGGTGGACAATGGTCAAGGCGAAGGCGATGGCCGGGATCATCAGCGCGGACCCCAGCCAGTAGGGGCCGCCGGCCGCCAGGCCGAACAGCGGACCGGCGCTCAAGGGGCCCGCGATCCGGGCGAGAGAGCCGGCGGCCATGTTCAGCCCCAGCATCTGGCCCTGGCGATCGGGCGGACTGGCGCGGGAGATCAGGGCCGCCACGCAGGGGAAGACCAGCGACTGGCCAAACGCCGTGCAGCCCACCGCGACGATGGCCAGACTGGGATGCGGCGCGAACGGCGTGGCGAACAGGCTGAGCATGATGATCACGAGGCCCGTGGTCAGCACGCGGCTCTCGCCGAACCGGCGGGCCAGGCGGCCGGTGAGCACGCCCTGGCCCAGGGAGGCGATGATCCCGATCACCGCGAAGCAGAGCCCGACCTCGCGCGGTCCCCAGGAAAAGCGCGCGTTGGCCCAGAGGCCGAAGATCGACTCCATGCCCGCGAAGGCGCCGGTCGAGACCAGGGTCACCAGCAGCACGCGCGACAGGATCGGATGGGCCGCGGCCCGAGCCAGGGCTTCGCCGCGTCCAGGCTGAGGCGCGCCCGAGGCCGAACCGGCGCGGCTCTCGGTGACGAAGGCGACCACGCCGACGGCGGCGGCGGCGGCCATGCCGGCGGCGACGAACAGCGGGATCTGGAAGCCAAGCTGTCCGGCGCTGGGATGGGCCAGAAGGCCGCCCAGCGACGGGCCGATCACGAAGCCGGCGCCGAACGCCGCGCCGAGCAGGCCCATGCGTCCCGCCCGCTTCTCCGGCGGCGTGACGTCGGCCATGTAGCCCTGGATGGTCGAGATGTTCCCGCTGCCAAAGCCGCCGACCAGGCGGATGGCCATGGCGATCCAGATGTTCGGCGCGAAGGCCAGGGCGACATAGGCCACGGCGTTGGCCAGGATCGTCACGATCAGCACCGGCCGGCGACCGATCCGGTCCGACAGCCGTCCCCAGAAGGGCTCGCCGAAGAACTGCCCCAGGCTGTAGGCGGCGAACATCGTCGTCACCTGCCACGGGGCGGCGTTCATCGCCTTGGCGTAGAAGGGCAGCAGCGGGATGACCACGCCGAAGCCCACCAGATTGATGAAGACAACCAGGAGCAGGACGGCCAGGGCGCGGGTGCTGTGAACGTTATCGGACATCGCGGGCGGGGTTTACCCCCGAACTTCCCGCTTGGCGACCCATCCGGAGCGATCAATCGGGCGGGTTGTGTTTCTCGACGAAGGCCACGGTCTCGGTCAGCATCCTTAGCCGCGTGGCGCCGCGCGACAGCCAATGATCCTCGCTCTCGAGGGTGACGAAGGCGAAGGGCTTGCCGGCCTTTTTCAGCGCGTCGGCCATGGCCTGGCTCTGGTCATAGCGCACGACCGTATCGTCCTTGCCGTGGATCAGCAGCACCGGGATATCCACCTTGTCCGCCAAGCGGGCCGGGGAGATGGACGCCAGGTCCGGGTCCCTGATCCCGTCCGCGCCCATGAAGCGGAGCCAGTAGCGCTGGGTCGCGGACATGTCGCCGCCGTGGGCGTCCCGGACCGAGATCAGCATCTTCCTCAGATCGGAGGGCCCCGCCACCGAGACGGCGCAGCGATAGACGCCTCGGTCCAGCGTGGCGCCCGCCAGAGCCGCGTAGCCGCCATAGGAGGCGCCGACGACGCAGACCCGCTTGGGATCGATGATCCCTTGTTTGGCGAGGTCGCGGACGCCGTCGGACAGGTCCGTCTGCATCTTCTTGCCCCACTCGCCGAACCCCGCCTGCACGAAGTCCCAGCCAAAGCCTTCCGAGCCTCGGAAGTTCGGCTGCAGGACGGCGTATCCGCGCGAGGCGAGAGCCTGGCTCCACCAGTCGAAGCCCGGCGTGTCCCGACCCTCCGGCCCGCCATGCGGCAGCACCACCAAGGGCAGGTTCTTGGGATCGCGGCCCTTGGGCAGGGTGAGGTAGCCGGTGATCTCCAGACCATCGGCGGCCTTGTACTTGATCGGCCGGACCGGCGAGACCGCCTCGGCGCCCAGGTCCTTGTAGACAAGGCCGAGCCAATCGGCCCGTTTGGTGTCGAGATCGATCAGCGCATAGGCGGGACCATCCACGGCGGAATCCACCAGAACCACCACGCGTCGCCGGTTCTTCGACCAGGATTCCAGGGTGACGCGGTCGCCCTTGAAGGCCTTGGTCACCGAGTCCCAGGCCTTCTGGCTGGTCGGATCGAAGAAGGTGTAGACCAAGTCGTCGCCCTTCAGCGTGTATCCGCCAAGCAGGCTCAGGTTGCCGGGATCGTGGATAAGTCCGCTGAGGTCCAGATCGCCTGGGAGGTCCTCGTGCGAGCCGACCCCGCGATACTCTCTGAGAATGTCGTTATTCTTGTCGTCCGTGCGCCAGACGAGCACGGACTTGCCGTCGCGCCCGAAGCCCGAGAGGCCATACGAGCCCATCGGAGAATCCGCTTCGTCGATCGTCTTCCAGCTGGAGCCGATCTTCATTCTGAGGCTCCAGCGGCCCTTCTTGCTGTCGTAGATCTTCTGCGGATCGTCGGTTGCCGTGTAGAGCTTCGACTCCGTCTGGATCCACTTCGGCGGCGTCGTACCCTTCTCCTTGAAGGCAACGATCGCATCGAACGCCGGGCCCGCCATGTTGGGCGTCAGCTCGACGGTGGCATTGGCTTCGCCGGCGGCGATCGCCTTGAAGATGTCCGGCACGGCGTCGATCGAGACGGTCAGGATGTCCTTGCCCGGCTTGAGGCCGGCTTCCTTCATCGCCTGGATCGCGCCGACCATCATGTCGTCGTTGTGGGCGTAGACCGCGCAGATCGACTTGCCGCCGTTCTCGGCCTTGATGAAGCTCTCCATCACCTCTTTGCCCTTGGCACGGGTGAACTCGCCGGTCTGGCTGCGCACGACCTTCAGATTGGCGTTCTTGGCGACGGCGGCGTCAAAGCCCTTCTTGCGGTTGGTGGCGACGCTGGCGCCGACCGTGCCCTGCAGCTCGACGTTGCAGGCCTTACCGCCGACGGTCTTGGCGAGCCACTCGCCGGCCACTTCACCCTCATGCACGCTGTCGGAGGTGACGGAGGTCAGATAGAGGTCCTTGCCCGAGGGGTCGATGTCGCGATCGAGCAGCACGACCGGAATCTTGGCTTCCTTGGCTTCCTTCAGCACGGCGTCCCAGCCCGAGGCCACGACCGGTGCGAGGAAGATGGCGTCGACGCCCTGGGCGATGAAGGAGCGGATCGCCTTGATCTGGTTTTCCTGCTTCTGCTGGGCGTCGGCGAATTTCAGGTCGACCCCGCGCTTTTCGGCTTCCTGCTTGGTCACCGTGGTTTCAGCCGCGCGCCAGCCCGATTCCGAGCCGATCTGCGAAAAGCCGATGGTCAGCGCGGATGCCTGCGAAGCCGCAAACATGGTGATAGCCAGAGCCGTTGCACCCGCGAGTGCCTTTACAATCTTCATGATATCCTCCCGAATAATTGCTGCCTCCAGCAGCGCGTTTTAAAAATCATACAATAATATTTTTGTAAAGCCGTGATTGAGAAAAATCATACTATTAATTCGAGCCCATGCAACAGTCTTGCGGCGCGCGCAGCGTTCGCGAAGATTGGACTTGCCTCACCTCCTTGCCAGTGGCTAAAAGCCTTGTCCGCCCGCGCGCCGCCCGGTTTGCGCGGAGGAAAGCCATGCGCCGGCAAGCGGCGCCACGAACAAGGACGCAGGGAAGAGATGCTCGAAATATTGCGCAAGGCTTCGAAAAGCTGGTTTTTCAAGGGCTTCATGATCATTCTGGTCGGCTCTTTCGGCATCTGGGGCGTTCACAGCTCGATGTTTGCGTCC
Organism: uncultured Caulobacter sp.; assembly: GCA_936942565.1. Classification (GTDB taxonomy): domain Bacteria; phylum Pseudomonadota; class Alphaproteobacteria; order Caulobacterales; family Caulobacteraceae; genus Caulobacter. The sequence continues at coordinate 6,957 of CAKZJK010000433.1, forward strand.
GCGTCCGATGCCGTGGTGACAGTTGGCGACCAGAAAGTGTCCAACAGCGAATTCCAGATCGCCTTCAACACCGCGATGAACAACATGTCCCAGCAGGTGGGCACCCGCCTGACCCTGGAGCAGGCCAAACTCTTCGGCATTGAGAGCCGCGTTCTCGGGCAGCTGGTGTCTGGCGCGTCGCTCGACGAACTGGCGAGCCGGATGAAGCTCGGGCTTTCCGAGGCGCGCCTGCTGCAACTCATCCAGGATGAACCGGCTTTCAAGAAC
>CAKZJK010000434.1 GCA_936942565.1 uncultured Caulobacter sp.
GCCGAACGTCTTGCCGGTGATCTCCTCGACCTTGGCGAGGCCGGTCTTCACCTGGTCGGCCAGCTCGGCCGGATATTGCTTGCCGTTGGCGTAGTAGTGAACACACGCCTCGGTGGTGATGGTGAAGCCCGGCGGCACCGGCAGGCCCAGCGAGGACATCTCGGCGAGGTTGGCGCCCTTGCCCCCGAGAAGGTTCTTCATCGAGGCGTCGCCATCCGCGCCGCCTCCGCCAAATGCGTATACCCAACGGGCCTTGGTCAGCGTCTCAACCGGCATATGAAATTCACCCTGCGATAAGTGAAAAGGCCGCGCCCCTCTATTGGGAGCGTCTCACCTTGGAACAGCGCTGCTGTATCGTGATCCCGCAGTGCAATATCCGCGGCCTCAGTAGCACTTCGCTCAAGAACGCGTCCACTGGCGCTTCGCGTTCCGCGCCCCATCCTGAGAATTCGGCAAATATTTCCAATGACAACGTTGTCCCGCCAAGGCTGTTCGCCAAGTTTCGCGGTCACGCCAACCAAAGCCTAGAAAACCGGTCATCCGCGACAAGAGCGAGTCGCCGAACTCGCCGATCAATGGCGAAGATCGTCCGACATGTCGCCCGCCAGAGCGCTCAACTGGTCCGCGACCATACGCCCCGTCTTCAGCCTGTAGACCGCGCGCAGATAGGCGAGATCAAAGCTCGACAGGCGACGCGTCGCCTCTGGGCCACCGACGAAAAGGTTCAGGATCGACGTGGCGTCGACCGGCGCCGCGTTCGGCCGGATGTCGGCCAGGGCCACCATGGTCACATAGTCGGCCAGCGCCGCGATCTCCATTCCGTCGGCCTGTCTAGCATCGACGACGATCAGGCTGTGGTTCAGCCGGCTCATAACCGGCTGAACGATGCGACTGCCAGGCGCCGACATGACGATGCCGCCAGCGTCCCCGGGCATGTCACCGAATACTGGGATCTCCGTCGTCCAGGTTAGCCAGCGAACGGCTTTGGGATCCTCCTTGAAGCGATCGATCTTCAGCGGCGAGAGGCCGTCGTAGCGGATCTTTCCCCGCTCGCGCGCCTGTCGCAGCATGGTTTCGGGCTCGCGCGAAAAGACGACCAGAATATTTGGCGCGCAGGCGCGATTCTCGAAGCTCAAGCCCAGCTCGCCGGCCACCTGCCGCAGGCGGGCGCGGACGTATCCGTTGGCGGCGGCGTCGGCCCCAACCACCAATGGACAGAGCTTGGGATGCCGCTGACTGACCTGCCCGCCCGGCGAGAGCTGAGTCACCGCCCTAACAAACGAGACCACCCGCTCCCGCGGAACCGCCTTTAGGACCAGGGGATCAACCGTGTCTTGGGCATGCGCGCGTCCGCAGAACATCGCCAGCAAAGCCGTCGCGCCCATACTCAGAAGCATTCGTCGCACGGCGCTTTCCCTCCAGGCGAGCTTGAAGAAGAACACAATCCTGGAATGCAATCCATCCGCTCGCCCCCGTGGAGGCGTCGTCGTCAACTTACGTTGGCCGTCGACCGACCTTCCACTGTTCCTAGAGCATGTGGCTCGACCGGCATGCTCCGAGAACTTCAGGATGACGGACGCCGCCCTAACTTTCAGACTATCGGCCGCCCCGGCGCACGACCTGCCCAGGACGCGCGTGTGTTGGGGCGCCCCTGTCGAACACGACAACACCGTTGACCCAGACCGTTCTGACACCGACCGCCAGGGCGTTAGGGTGGTCTAGATTTGAGCGGTCGGCGATGCGCGCGGGATCGAACAGCACGAGATCGCCATGAAAGCCCGGCGCGATCGCCCCCCTCTCGGCTATGCCCAATTGGGCGGCCGTCTGAGCCGACATCTTGTGGATGGCCTGTTCCAGGGTCAGCAGATGCTCATCACGGACATAGACCCGCAGGACCTTGGCGAACGAACCGAAACCTCGCGGATGCAAGCCGTGGGTCATGCCGTCCGAGCAGATCACCGCGTACTTCCAGGCGACGAAAGTGGCGATGTCGGACTCCGCCATGGCCGAGCCAATCACCGCGTCCACCCGCTCGACATCCGGGTGAGCGGCCCGATAGGCCTCCGACTGTCGGGTGAGCGCCAGATAGGTCTCGACCGGGTCGGCATGCCGTTCGGCCGCGATCTGGGCGATCGTCTTGCCGACGAGCGAGCGATCCGGCTCGAACACCGCGATGCGGAGGCCTTCAGGCGTTGTCAGTTTGGACAGGGCGAAGCGCGCGGCGGCGCGATCCTCGAAGTTTCGCTCCGGCAGCAGCACCGAAAGATTGCTCTGCCAGAAGCTGTAGGGATAGACGTCGGCGGTGATGTCCACGCCCTGGGCGCGCGCGGCGTCCAGCTTGGCGAGAATCCGCGGCGCCTGCCCCCAGCGATCGACGATGCCGATCTTCAGGTGCGAGATCTGCACGGGCAACTTCGCTTCCCGGCCAATGTTGATGATCTCATCTATCGCCGCGTCCAGCTTCACGTCTTCGCTGCGCAGATGGCTGATATAGCGCCCGCCCCCCGCCGCCGTCGTCTTGGCCAGGGCTATCACTTCATCAGGCGTCCCATAGATGCCCGGATCGTACTCGAGCCCAGTCGACAGGCCCAGCGATCCCGCGCGCAGGTCCTCGGCGAGTTCGGCGCTCATTCGCGCGATTTCGGCTTGTGTCGCTGGGCGCTTGTAATCCTGCCCCATGGCGCGGGCGCGCAAGCCGCCATGGCCCGTATAGGAGGCGACGTTTACCGCCAGCGGCGATCGAGCGAGCTGATCGAAGTAGGTCCCGATCGGCGCCGCCGACTCGCCGTCCTGACCCACCACGATGGTCGTCACGCCCTGGGCGGCCAACATCGCCATGTCCGGCGTCCGCTCCGCCTGACGGTCGTGATGGCTGTGGGCGTCGATGAAGCCGGGCGCCAGGGTCAGCCCCTTGGCGTCGACGACGGCCTCGCCCGGCGCCGCCTTTAGCGCGCCGACGGCGACGATGCGATCCTTGTCGATCCGGACGCTGGCGGCGCGAGCCGGCGCTCCGGAGCCGTCGATCACCTTGGCGTTGACGATCAGCGTCGATGCCAGGGCGCTGGACGCCAGCAGACACGCGATCCCCAGACCCAGGGCCGAACCAAACAGGTGAAGTCTCATGCTTCCACGCCTTGTTGCCGTCGCGAGTCTAGCGCGCGGCGGCGAAGGTTTCCGTCGTTTCCGCGGCCTAGGACGCAAGGAGTTCTCCCATGGTCCAGCGCGGGCGCTTACCTTTACCGCCGCCGTTGCGCTAAGCCTGAGACGACGATCATCAAGGACGGCTCATGACGGACTCGCGCAAGGACCTCGATCGGATCGACATCAAGATCCTGGCGCTGCTGCAACGCCAAGGTCGGGTCACCAAGGCCGCCATGGGCGAGCTGGTCGGACTATCGGCCTCGCGCTGCTGGGAGCGGATGAAACGCCTGGAGAAGTCGAAGATCATTCGCGGCTACCATGCCGAGATCGACCTTGGCCGGCTGGCCAAGCTTTCGACCTTCGTGGTTCAGATCAAGCTGACCGACTATTCCTACGCCAAGGCCAAGGTGTTCGAGGCCGGCGTCGCCGATCTGCCGAACGTCATCGGCTGCCAGGCGGTGCTGGGCGACGTCGACTATCTGATCACGATCGCCGCCTTCGGCATCGAGCACTACCAGACGATCATGGAGCACATGCTCGACACGCTGAACGTCTCGTTCGACTACGTGACCTTGCCGGTGACCAAGAAACTGAAGGGCGAGGCGAGCCTGGATCTGACGGCCTTGCTGGCGACCGGGCAAGATCTGGAGGCCTAACCCCAGAGATCTGGCCCGTGGGGTCGCAGCCAGCCATCCTGATAGCCGAAGCCGCCATCGACATCGCGAACAAGCTGCATCGGGCAATCCAAATCGACGATCTCGCAGCTTCGCGCCACCAGCAGCGCCGGCGCGATGCCGAGCGACGTGCCTTCCATGCAGCCGACCATCAGCCGAAGGCCGCGATCGCGCGCGGCGGTTACGAGCGCCAGCGCCTCGGTCAGACCTCCGGCCTTGTCCAGCTTGATATTGCAGAAGGCGTAGCGGCCGACGATCCGGTCGAGGTCGGCGCGATCATCGAAGGACTCGTCCGCGCACAGCGGCACGGCGCCCCGATAGTCGAAAAGCTCGTCATCCCGCCCTATGGGCAGCGGCTGTTCCAGCAGCTTCACGCCCAGCTCGGCCATGCGCGGCGCGCGGTCATTGAGCTGGGCCAAGGTCCAGCCCTGGTTCGCGTCAGCGATCAAGCGCGCCGCCGGCGCGGCCTCGCGAATGGCTTCGAGACGCGCCATGTCGTCCGCATCGCCCAGCTTGACCTTCAACGCGCGGTAGCGATCCGCCCAGCGCGCCGCCTTGGCGCCCATGGCGGCCGGCGTGTCCATGCCCAGGGTGACGAAGGTCTCGATGGGCGTCAGCGGCGCGACGCCCGCGCGCACGGCGGCGGAAACGCCCGAGCGCTTGGCCTCCAGGTCCCACAGCGCGCAATCGGCGGCGTTGCGGGCGCCGCCGGCCGGTAGCAGCGTCCGCAACCGCGCGCGGTCCAGGTCCTCACCGTGGTCTAGCCGCTCGGCCAGATCCCGCAGCTGGATCAGCATCCGGTCTGGCGTATCGCCGCGATAGTCGACGCCCGAGGCCTCGCCGCGTCCGATCACGCCGCCCGCCTCGATCTCGACCTCGACGACGACGGCGTTGGTGTAGGTCTCCCGGGCGATGACGAACGGTTCGGTCAGGTCATGGACCCGCGACCGCGCGGTGAGGCGCATCAGGCCGCGCCCCGGCGCGCGACTGGCTTCACCAGACCGTCGACGATCGCCGCCACGCCGGTGCGCACCGGATCGCGGCACGGAACGCCCAGCTCGGCGGCCGCCTCGGCCAGATAAGCCGTCGCGGCCTCGAGAGACAGTCGCGAGGTGTTGACGCAGATTCCGGCCAGGCGCGCGGCCGGATTGGTCAGCCGCGCCAGCCTCAGATTGAGCTCCGCCGCCTCGGCGAGACTGGGGGTCGGGAAGCTTTCCAGCCCGTCGATCGCTTTCCGAGTGGCGTCGTGACAAAGCACCAGCGCGTCGGGCTGACTGCCGTGCAACAGACCCAGCGAGACGCCGGCATAGGCGGGATGGAACAGCGAGCCTTGGCCCTCGATGACATCCCAATGGTCCGGCGCCGCCGAAGGGCTGAGCGCCTCGGCCGCCCCGGCCACGAAGTCCGAGACGATGGCGTCGATCGGCGCGCCGGAGCCGGCGATGAAGATCCCGGTCTGGCCGGTGGCGCGGAAGTCGGCGTCCACGCCGCGCGCCTTCAGTTCCTTGGTGAGCGCCAGCGCCGCGTACATCTTGCCGACGGCGCAGTCGGTGCCGACGGTCAGCAGCCGCTGGCCGTCACGCTTGCCCCCCTCGCCAACCACGATGAAGCGAGGATCGGCTTCCCGCGCCTCGAACAGCCGACGCCCTAGCCGCTCGGCCGTCTCCCGCACGCGGGGCAGGCTGGCAAGGCGGGTGTGGAGCCCCGAAACCAGATCCAGCCCAGCCTCCAACGCTTCGATCAGCACGGCCTCCCAATGTGGCGGAATGAAACCGCCCGCATTGGCGACGCCGATCAGCAGAGAGCGCGCGCCGGCGGCCTTGGCCGCGCTGGGACTCATGTCTGGCAGCCCCAGATCGACCTCGCCGCCCGGCAGGCGAAGCTGGCCAACACAGGCGTCGGGACGCCAATGGGCCACGCCCAAGGCGGTCTTGGCGCTGACGCGATCGACGTCGGCGAGGAACATCAGGCACGGATAGGGAAAATCCACGGCGGCGTCTCGTTCTGGCGAAGGCGTCAGGCGGCGAAGGAGCGCGCGCCGGCTTGGCGCCCGGCGGGAAGAAGGCGCGAGGTCATGGCTCCGGTCACCCCGCGCATCCGCGTGATCTCGGCCACCAGCGCGTCCAGCGCCTTGGCGTGCGGGGCCTCGACCACGACAACCAGATCGTAGTCGCCGGAGACCTGGTGCAGGGCGGTCAGTCCGGCCATGGGAGCCAGATCGCGCTCGACGGCGTCCATGTCGCGGCGCGCCAATCGGAGCATGATATGGGCGAGAACGGGCGCGGCGCGACCGGCGTCGGCCGCGACGCCCAGAAAGCCTGGACCAGTGTGGATCTGCTCAGGATGCACGGCGTCTCTCCGCTGGAACTCCGCGAAGAGTCTATTCCGGAGCGGACCGTGAAAACGTCCGAGTTGGGCGGCGGCGGCGAGAGAAATGCTCGCCAGGGGCGGTCAGCGCAGGACTTTTGTCGCCAGCAGGATCGACGATGTCGTCCGCTCGATCCCCTCGAGCTCGCCGATGCGGTCGATCAGGGCGTTGAGCTCGCCGACCGTCTCGGCCTCGACGACGGCGATCAGATCGTACTCTCCGCTGATCGCATGAAGCGCGGAAAGTTCCGGCATGTGGGCCAAGGCCTCCTCGATGGCCTTCGCGTGTTTCAGCAACGCCTTGATCATCACTTGGGCGCGGATCAGCCGACGGTCATAGGCCTCGCCCAGCCTCACCGTGTAGCCTTCGATCACGCCCTCCTCCTCCAGTCGACTGAGCCGGGCGTAGACATTGGCGCGGGACAGACCAAGATCGCTGGCCAGCTTGGTGACCGGCTGCCGGGAATCCTCCCTCAGCAAGGCCAGCAGCCGCCGGTCCAGATCGCTCAGTCCCCGCTCATCCGATTTCGTCACGCCCGCCCCCGGTTTGGCGTTTGAGGTCAACGCGGTGAAGGCTCGTCGGCATAGATCGCCGTGCGCGGCGTGGGCGCCGCCGAGGAGATCGCACCGCGATACATGCCCAGGTCGTTCATGCCAAACGCGACATGGCCCTGGCCGTCGATGGCGATCAATCCGCCGTCGCCGCCGATCTTGGTGATCGAGGCCATGGTCCCATCGGCCGCCTGCTGAATGGTCTCGCCCTTCCAGGCCACACGGTCACAGACCTGACGCGCGGCGCTTTCCCGGATGAAATACTCGCCCGACCCCGTGGCCGAGACCGCGCAGACCCCGTCTCGCGCGTAGGTTCCCGCGCCGATGATGGGGCTGTCGCCGATGCGGCCCCAGCGCTTGCCGGTCATTCCGCCCGTCGATGTCGCGGCGGCCACGTGGCCGGCCTGATCCATCGCGACCGCCCCGACCGTGCCGAAAAGATGGGTGGGATCCAGGGCGG
>CAKZJK010000435.1 GCA_936942565.1 uncultured Caulobacter sp.
GGCAGGTCGGCGACCCGCCGGAGCATGGCGTCGGTGCCTTCCTGGGCCTCCACGGCCAGCACGAGGCCATCGCAGACCACGGCGCCCTGCCCGACGTCCAACCGACCGATCTCGCGCGCCACGATCAGCGCCTTGTCGATGTCGGCCATGTGGTCGGCGGCGGGATAAAAGCGGCCCAGGCGGCCCAGGGGCAGGGTCATTTCATCCACGACCTCGTGCGCGCCCTCGATCTCGAAGCCTTCCTTCTCGAACTCGTCCAGGACACGACGCAGCAAGGCGTCGTCGCCCTGGCGCGCGGCCATGATCAAGCCGGGCACGACCTTGAGGCCCCGCGCGTCGGGCATCAAGGTCGCGAAGTCGGGACGCTTCACATCGCCGGCGAAGCAAACGACCTCGCAGCCCTCGGCCTTCAGCGCCTTGAACACCTTGCCAAATTCGCCCAGGCCCACGTCGACGCCCGGATAGCGGGCCAGGACGGGATCGGCGAAGCTCTTTAGCCGCATGACCGCGAACGACCGTCCCGCCGCCTCGCAGCGCGCGGCGAGCTCGACGGGCAGCGACCCGCCGCCAGCAATCAGACCCAGCTTGCGCATGACGTGAGCCTAGACTTCCCGCTCGGGCAGGCACAGGGGGCGGTTGGCGTCGGCGCGAATGAAGTCGACGATTTCCATGACCTCGGGATTGCCGGCGTGGATCTCGGCCACGTCCTCCAGGCGCTCCTGGAAGGTGCCCTCGTCGGCGAACATCAGGCGATAGGCCGCGCGCAGCGCGTTGATCGTCTCGCGCGAGAAGCCCCGACGCTTCAGGCCCACTAGGTTCAGCCCCTCGAGGTGGGCGTGATTGCCCCAGACCGAGCCATAGGGGATGACATCCTTGGTCACGGCCGCCAGGCCGCCGATGAAGCTGTAGCGGCCGATGCGCGAGAACTGGTGCGCGGCGGCCAGGCCGCCCATGAATACGTAGTCTCCGATGGCGACATGGCCGCCCAGGGTCGCGCCCTTGGCCAGGACCACGAAGTCGCCGACCGTGCAGTCGTGGGCCACGTGCGAACCGACCATGTAGAGGCCGTCCGAGCCGATCGTGGTCACGCCCTTCCCCGAAGCCGTGCCGGTATGCATCGTCACGTGCTCGCGGATGATGTTGCGCGGCCCGATCAACAGCTCGGTGCGCTCGCCCTTGTGGCCCAGGTGCTGGGGCGGCCCGCCCAGGTTAGCGAACGGATGGACGACGCAACCCTCGCCCAGCGTCGTCGCGCCCTCCACGACCACGTGCGACAGCAGGCGCACGCCCGCGTTCAGGGTCACGTCCGGCCCGACGATGCTGTAGGGCCCGATCTCGACGTCCGAGGCGATCTTGGCCCCGGGCGAGACCAGGGCGGTGGGATGGATCGTCATGCCTTGGGTCCCGTCTCGACCACCATGGCGGCGAACTCGACCTCGGCCGCGACCTTGTCGCCCACCTTGGCGACGCCCTTGAACTTGAAGATCGACGAACGCGCCCGCAGCACCTCGACCTCCATGCGCAGCACGTCGCCGGGGCGGACGGGCGTGCGGAAGCGGGCGTTGTCGACCGACATGAAGAAGATCGTCTTGCCCTCGGTGTCGACTTCCAGCGACTTGCTCATCAGCACCGCGCCGGTCTGGGCCAGAGCCTCGATGATCAGAACGCCGGGCATCACCGGGTTGCCGGGGAAGTGCCCCTGGAAGAACGGCTCGTTGACCGTGACGCACTTGATGCCGACGATCGACTTGTGCGCGTTGTAGTCCTCGGCGCGGTCGACCAGCAGGAACGGATAGCGGTGCGGAATGCGCGCCAGGATCTCGGCGATGTCGATATCGGTCGACGCCGCTTGTTCGGTGGTCTGGCTCATTCGTCGCCCCTCGTCACTCGGCCGCCCGCCTTGCGCGACAGCCAGGCGGTCTCCCGCAGCCACCGCTTCAGCGGTCGCGCGGGGAATCCCGTCCATGTTTCACCCTTCGGCACGTCCTTGAACACCGAGGCGGCCGCCCCGACGCTCGCGCCCGAACCGATATTCAAATGGTCGGCCACTCCGGCCTTGCCGCCAAAGGCGACGCCGTCGCCCACCGTCGTACTGCCGGAAATGCCGGTAAACGCCGCCAACACGCAATTACGCCCGATACGGACGTTGTGGGCGACATGCACAAGATTGTCGATCTTGGTGTTCTCGCCAATCGTGGTGTCGGCGAAGGCGCCCCGGTCGACGCAGCTGTTGGCCCCGACCGTCACATTGTCCTGGATGACCACCCGCCCCAGCTGAGGCAGATCCACCATGCCGGTCGGACCAGCGGCCGCGCCGAACCCGGCCTCGCCGATCACCGCGCCAGCGGCGATCGAGACCCGATCACCAACTAGAGCAAAGCCAATCACGGCGTTCGGTCCGACCACGCAGTCGCGGCCAATGACGACGCCCGGACCGATGACGGCGCCGGGGCCGATCCGAGTCCCGCGACCGATGCGAACGTCCTGCCCGACCGTCACGCCCGGCGAAAGCAGAACGCCTTCTTCGAGCATGGCCTCGGCATGCAAGGCCGCCGAGGAAGGCTGGTGCCGTCGCGGCGCGTGAAGGCGCGCCACCGCGCGAGCCCATGCGGCCTGCGGATGCCGGGTGATCAGCGCGGCGCAGGTCGCCGGAAGGAAGTCGCGATGTTCTGGACGCACGAAACAGGCGCCGGCCCGCGTCGCGGCGGCGGCGTCCTTGCGCTTGGCGTCGGAGAAGAAGGTGATCGCCTCGGCGTCCGAGGCGTCCAGCGGCGCGGCGTGGACGATCTGGCGATCGCCCAAGGCCACGTCCGCCAGTTCGGCGGCGCCGGCCCGGGCCAACTCGGAAAGCGATGCCGGACCCAGGCTATCGAAAAAACGCGGGTCCGGCATGGCTCCTCACAGCGAATTCAGTTCCCTTAGGTAACCCCAAAGGAGACGATTCGCTTACTTATTGGTCGGCTGCAGAGCTTGAGCGCCCGGGACCTGCTGGTCCAGACGTTCACGGTCGAAGGTCAGCGTCTTGATGCGGGCGTCCAGGGCGACGACCACGCCGTCGGTGATGTCCATGGCCTGATTGGCCAGCATCACGGAGTCGCGGTCGAACAGGATGCTGCACTTCTGGGTCTGGTAGACCTGCTTGATCGGCGTATCCAGTTCCGCATAGACGCGCGACAGCGCCTTCTGCTCGGTCGCCTCGACTTCGCGCTGGCGCAGTTGCGCCTTACGCTGCCAGGCGTTGGCCTTGACCTGCAGGGCGGCGCCTTGTTGTTCCTGGGCGTCTTGGGCCAGGGTGGCGCGCTTGGCTTCGAGCGCCTTGGCTTCCGTCTCGAGCGCCGTGCGCTCGCCGGTCAACTCGGCGTTTACCTGTTGGGCGATGGTCTTCAGGCGGGCGTCGACCGCCTTGCCCACCAGCGATTGGCCAACCGCGCGCTTGTCGGAGAAGATGCAGACGCCCGGCAGGGCCGGACCGTGGGTCACGGCCGGAGCCGCGGGAGCGGCGGCCGGAGCGGTCTGGGCCGAGGCGCTGGTCGCGATGGCGAGAGCGACAACGCTGGAAGCGGCCGCGGACAGGAACTTGGACATGTTTATTGGAACCTTGTGGAGGTGGAGAACCGGAACGTTTCGGTTCGGTCGTAGCTTTCCTTGGCCAAAATGCGGCTGATATCGAATCGAATGGGGCCCATGGGCGATTTCCAGTCGATCGAGATACCGGCCGAGGCACGCAGGCCCAGGTTATCCTTGATGTTCGGATCGAAGACGCCGGGCGACCTCTGGCGATCCACATCGTCCAGCAGACCGGCCGTACCCACGTCGCTGAACAGGGCGGCCTTGATGCCGTACTGTTCGGGCAGGAAGGTCGGGACGGTCAGCTCGGCGTAGAGCTTGGCGCCCATCGAGTTGTTCGTGCTCGAGACATCGCGCGGACCGATACCGGCGATCTCGAAGCCGCGGAACGAGGTGCCGCCGCGATAGAAGCGGTCGTTGATGCGGACATTGTCGCCACCCCAGCCTTGGATGTAGCCGAACGAGCCGGTCGCGCTGAACACCAGGTCCTTGGTGAAGCCCCAGTACCAGCCAGCGTCGGCCTCGGTCTTCAGATACTTCACGTCGCCGCCGATGCCGGCCAGATCCTGGTTCAGGTCGGCGAACCAGCCCCGGGTTGGGTTGATCGGGTCGTTCCGCTTGTCGATACGCAGGCCGTAGCCGATCATCGAGGTGATGTAGGCGCCGCGCTGCAGGCAGAGGATCTGCGAGACCGAGCCGCTGGTGCAGAGGCTGTCGGCGACGCTGACGTCGTCCTGACGGATCGTGTAGCGCAGGCTCATCGACGCGTCGTTCGTCAGCGGGAAGCCGAAGCGCACGTCGCCGCCGACCGACTTGGTGTCGTACGCCGCGTAATCCGACAGGTCATAGCGGAAGGTGTAGAGGTTCACGCCCGCCACGAGGTTGCGGCCCAGGAAGCGCGGCTCGGAGAAGCCGAAGTCGATCTGCTGACGCAGCGAACCGACCGAGGCCCGCGCGCGGAAGTTCTGGCCGCGACCGCGGAAGTTCCGCTCGGTGATGCCGACGTCCAGCACGAGCTTGTCGACCGAGCTGTAGCCCGCGCTGAACGACAGTTCGCCGGTCGGCTGCTCCTCGACTTTCACCCGCAGACTGGTGCGGTCCGGCGCGGAGCCGGGGGTGTCTTCGATATCGACTTCCTTGAAGAAGCCCAGGCGGCGGATGTTGTTCTTCGACCGATCGACCAGCACGCGGTTGTAGGCGTCGCCCTCGGCGACCTCCAGCTCGCGCCGCAGGACGTAGTCGAGCGTGCGGGTGTTGCCGACGATGTCGATGCGATCGACATAGACGCGCGGGCCTTCACGGACCTGGAAGACCACGTCCACGGTCTTCGTCTCGCGGTTCGGGACATAGCGCGGGCGCACGTCCACGAAGGCGAAACCGGCCGCGCCCGCCGCGAAGGTCAGGGCATCGGTGGCCTGCTCGATCTTCTCGTCCTCGTAGAGCTGACCGGCGCGGATCGGCAGGATCTGGGCCAGCAGGTTGCCGTCCAGCTTCTTGAGCTCGGTCTCGACGGTGACCTTGCCGAACTTGTACTTCGGGCCTTCGTCGAGGGTGTAGTTGACGGCGAAGCCGTTCTTGTCCGGCGCCAGCTCGGCCACCGACGAGACGACGCGGAAGTCGAAATAGCCGCGGTTACGATAGAACTTCCGCAGCTGTTCGCGGTCATACTCGATCCGGTCCGGATCGTAGTTGTCGTTGCTGGTGAGGAACTTGTACCAGCGGCTTTCCTTGGTCACGACGACGTCGCGCAGGTCGTTGTCCGAGAACTCGGAATTGCCCAGGAAGTTGATGCCCAGAACGCCGCTCTTGGGCCCTTCGCTGATTTCGAACACCAGATCGACGCGCTTCTGGGGCAGTTCGACCACCTTGGGCGTCACGGTCGCCGAGATGCGGCCGGAGCGACGATACAGCTCGATGATTCGCTGGACGTCGGCCTGAACCTTGGCCCGGGTGAAGATGCCGCGCGGACGGATCTGCACCTCGTCCTTCAGCTTGTCTTCCTTCAGCGAGGAATTTCCCTCGAACACCACCTGATTGATGATCGGGTTCTCGACCACGCGGACGACGAGGTCGCCGCCCTGCATCTCGATCTTCACGTCGGCGAACAGGTCCGTGCGCGCCAGGGTCTTCAGCGCCAAGTCAAGGCGCTGGGAGTCGACCGTGTCGCCCGGCTGAATCGGCAGATAGGACAGGACCGTGCCCTGCTCGATCCGTTCATTGCCCTGCACGACAATGCGCTGCACCACCCCGGTCTGGGCCGCTTGCGCGAAAGCCTGTTGCGGAGCCACCAGGGCCGTCGAGCCGAGGAGCAGCGCCATACCCGTGGCGAACGCGGCGCTTTGGGCGCGAAATCTGTTCATGTGACCAATCATGGACGGAGGGCGGGCGTTCACGTGAACAGGCCGCCGATGAATTTGAACACGTCGTAGCGGTTGAGGTCGTTCCACGCCGCGAACAGCATGAAACCCAGGATCAAGGCAAGCCCCGCGCGGAAACCAGCCGCCTGGAAGTCCGCCCTCAGGGGGCGTCTGGCCAGGGCTTCATAGGCGTACATCAGCAGATGCCCGCCATCCAGAACCGGGATGGGCAGCAGGTTCATGAAGCCGATGCTGACCGACAGGCTCGCGATCAGCAGCATGGACGAGACGAAGACGCGCAGCGCCATGGTCGCCATGTCCGGCGCGCCGGCGGCGCTGGCCTTGGTCACCGCGCCAGCCGTGTGGCCGATCCCGATGATGCCGCTGATCTGATCCGCCGGCATCTGGCCCGTGACGAGGCGGCCCAGGTAGAAGCCGATCGTCTTGACCATGTTCCAGACCTCGACCGTGGCGTCTGGAATGGCGGTCAGGATGCTGGATTTCTCAAGGCGCGAGACGCTGCCCAGCACCACGCCCATCCGGCCTTCCTTGATGCGCCCGCGGATGTCGTCGCGGCTTTCGGCCAACGCGGGAACGACGGTCACCCGCTGGACACGCCCCGCCCGCTCGATCGTCAGATCGATCGGCATCTTCGCGCGCAAGGATACATAGGCGCTGACGTCGCTCGCGCCCCGGATTGGCGTCTTGTCCGCCTTGAGCAGGATATCACCCGGCAGAAGGCCCGCCTGGGCGGCCGGCGAGTTGGGCTGAACCTCCCGCACCGTCGCCTGGCCGCGCGGATTGCCGATCACGACCAGGAACACGGCCATGATCAGGATCGCCAGGATGAAATTCGCCATGGGACCGGCGACCGCGATCAGCGCGCGCTGCCACACCGGCTTGAAATGGAAGTAGCGATTGACGGCCGCCTCGCCCTCCCGGGCGATGATGGCGCGCTTCATGGCGGAAAGGTCGTTCTGATCCGGCACGCTGGCGGCGTTCTCGTCGCCCGAGAAGCGAACATAGCCGCCGAGGGGAATCGCCGCGATGCGCCACTCGACGCCCTGCTTGTCGCGCCAAGAGACCAACGCCCGCCCGAAACCGATCGAGAAGCAGTCGATCGCGACGCCACACGCCCGCGCCACCCAAAAGTGGCCCAGTTCGTGGATCGTCACCACGATGGACAGCACGAAGACCGTCGGAACGATATAGAACAGCACGTCGGTCATGAAATGGCCGGGTCTCCCGATCAGCGGCGATGCTTTTGCGCGACAACCTCGGCCGCAATGCGGCGAGCGCTGGCGTCGATCATCATCGCGTTATCGACGGCGTCATCTTCCGTAACGGAGAGCCCACCAAGACTATTCATGCGCTCGAGGGTTCCCGCCACCGCCGCGGCAATATCGAGAAAGCCAATCTTCCGGTCAAGGAAAGCGGCGACCGCGATCTCGTTGGCGGCGTTCATCGCGGTCGGCGCGCCGCCGCCCAGGCGAAGCGCCTCGCGGGCGATGCCGATCGATGGGAAGCGTTCCAGGTCCGGCGATTCGAAAGTCAGCTGGCCATATCCCGCCAGATCCAGCCGCGGCGCGGGCCACGGCAGGCGATCGGGCCAGGCGAACGCGCAGGCGATCGGGGCGCGCATGTCCGGCGGCCCTAGCTGCGCCAGGGTGGAGCCGTCGGCGTATTCCACCAGGCTGTGGATCACGGACTGGGGATGGATCACGACGTCGACGCGGTCTTCCGGAGTTCCGAACAGGTAGGAGGCCTCGATCATCTCGAGCCCCTTGTTCATCATCGTCGCGGAATCGACCGAAATCTTGGCGCCCATCGACCAGTTCGGGTGGGCCACGGCCTGCTCGGGCGTCGCCGCGGCCATCGCGGCCCTGTCCCAGGTGCGGAAAGGACCGCCCGAGGCGGTGAGGATCAACCGGGCCACGCGATGGGCGCAGTCCGGCTGCAGCACCTGGAAGATCGCCGAGTGCTCGGAATCGACGGGGATCACCGAGCCGCCGGCCGCCTTGGCGATCGCCAGCAGCGCGGGACCGGCGCAGACCAGGCTTTCCTTGTTGGCCAGGGCGATGGCCGCGCCCGTCCGGGCGGCGGCCACGGTCGGCGCCAGGCCGGCCGCGCCGACGATCGCCGACATCACCCAGTCCGCGCCCATGGCGGCGGCCTCGATGATCGCGGCCGAGCCCGCGGCGGCGCGGACGCCACTGCCGGCCAAGCCGGCCCTCAGGGCCTCGAGCTTGGTCTCGTCCTCGATGACCGCGACGGTCGGTCGCCAGCGGAGCGCCTGTTCGATCAGCCGCGCGACATTGCGGCCGGCGGTCAGCGCCAGGATATCCACCGGCGCGCCGGACTCTTCGAAAAGGCTCAAGGTCGAAAGGCCGATCGATCCGGTCGAGCCCAGCACCACCACCTTGCGTGGCGAGGTCAATGCGCCCATCCCCAGTGATCGACGAGACGCACGGCGGCGATGACGATGGCCGCGAACATCAGGCCGTCGACGCGATCCAGCAAACCGCCGTGGCCCGGAATGATGTCCCCGCTGTCCTTGACGCCGAAACGGCGCTTGAGCATCGACTCCCAGAGGTCGCCAGCCATGGTCGCCAAGCCGCCGAGGAACCCCACGAGCGCGGCCGCGGGCCAGACCAGCTTCAGATGCGCGAGGTGGGCCACCAGCATGGCGCCGATGGTCGCCGCGACAAGGCCGCCGACAAAGCCCGACCAGGTCTTGTTCGGCGAGATCTGGGGCCACAGCTTGGGCCCCTTGAAGATGCTGCCGGCGACGTAGGCGAAGATGTCCGCGAACCAGGTGACCACGAACAGCAGCAGGGTCCACCACAGGCCATCGGGAAGCGAGCGGACCCACACCAGGGCGATGACCGCCGGCGCGATATAGACGACGCCATAGGCCGCGTCGGCCCGGCGCTCGACGGCGCCGCGCGCGATCAGTCCGGCCAGGAAGGCCCCGACCAGCACGACGGTCCAGGCGATGAAGAACTGGTGCAGGAAGGCGGCGATCACCGCCAGCGCGCAGAAGACACCCACGACGGCGCCCACGGCGCGCGGCGCCTTGGGCGCGCTGATCTTGCCCCACTCCCTCGCCAGCAGACCGACGCAGATCAGGGCGAGCGCGAGAATCCAGAAGCCGCCCAGCCAGACGGCGGCCACGACGGTAGGCACGAGCACGGTGGCCGAGACCACGCGCATTCGAAGATTGCCCCAGTTGAAGCGCTTAGCCGGCGACGGCGACGTCATCGGCCGCGACCCCTCCATAACGTCGATCCCGACGGCGGTATTCGGCGATCGCGGCCGCGAGGGCTTCCGGACCGTAGTCAGGCCACAGAACGTCCTGGAACACGAGTTCCGCGTAGGCGCTGTCCCACAGCAGGAAATTGGAGATGCGACGCTCGCCGCTGGTGCGCACGATCAGATCCGGCGCCGGCGCGGCGGCCGTCGACAACAGCTGGCCGAAGGTCTCCTCGGTCAGATCCGACGGCTGGGCCTCGCCCCGGGCGACCTTCTCCGCGAAGGCCCGCGCGGCGTCGGCGATGTCGGCCTGGCCGCCGTAGTTGAAGGCCACCTGGAGCACGAACTCGGTGTTCTTGGCCGTGCGCTTCTCGGCCCGCTCGATCACCTCGGCGATGTCCGGCGACAGTCCCGTGCGACGGCCGATGATGCGGACCCTGACCCCGGCCCGCGCCAGGCGCTCGAGGTCCGACTCCACATAGGCCTTGAGCAGGCCCATCAGTTCGGAGACCTCTTGCGCCGGACGGCGCCAGTTCTCGGTCGAAAAGCCGAAGACCGTCAGCACGCCGACGTTCTGCTCCTGAGCGCCCTCGACGGTGCGCTTCAGAGCATTGACCCCGGCGCGATGGCCGAGGACGCGCGGCATGCCCCGCTGCTTCGCCCAGCGGCCATTGCCATCCATGATAATGGCCACGTGCAGTCGCTGGTCGGGCGCGCCTCCCCCGGCGCGCGCCGAAACGTCCTGCAAGCCGGTGGTCGGCGACATCCGCTTCAACCTTCCCTCGTCCTCTCCCCCCAACGCGATGGGAAGGACGATCAGACCTGCATGATCTCTTGTTCTTTGGTTTTCAAGGCCTCGTCGATGCGCTTGATGGCCTCGTCGGTCATCTTCTGGACCTCGGTTTCCATCTTCTTGCGCTCGTCCTCGGCGATCGCGCCGTCCTTCTCCGCCTTCTTCAGGTCGTCGTTGGCGTCGCGACGGACGTTACGGACCGCGATCTTCTGCTGCTCGGCGTACTTGCCGGCGATCTTCTGGAGGTCCCTGCGGCGCTCCTCGGTCAGCGGCGGGATCGGGATACGCAGGTTCTGGCCTTCGACCACCGGGTTCAGGCCGAGGCCCGAAGCGCGGATCGCCTTCTCGACCGAGACGACGACGCCGCGATCCCAGACGCTGACATTGATCTGGCGCGGTTCGGGCACGCTGACCGAGGCCACCGCGTTCAGCGGCGTCGTCGAGCCGTAGGCCTCGACCATCACCTGGTCCAGCAGGCTGGCCGAAGCGCGGCCAGTACGAAGGCTGCCAAACTCTTCCTTCAGAGCGGCGACGGCCTTGTCCATGCGATCGCGATAGCGCGACAGGACGGGTTTTTCGGCGGCGGCCATGACGGGCTCTCCTCGCTTTTTCGAAACTAGGCGGCGGCGCGGTCGCTGGCGACCACGGTGTGGGTGCCCTCGCCTCGCAGGACGTTCAGCAGATTGCCGCGCCCCTTGATCGAGAAGACCACGATCGGAATGTTGCTGTCGCGCATCAGCGCCACGGCCGAGGCGTCCATGACCCGCAGGTCCTTGGCCAGGACGTCCATATAGGTCAGGCGGTCATAGCGCTCGGCCTTCGGATCCTTCTTGGGATCGGCGGTGTAGACGCCATCGACGCTGGTGCCCTTGAACAGGGCGTCGCACTGCATCTCGGCCGCGCGCAGGGCCGCGGCCGTGTCGGTGGTGAAGAACGGATTGCCCGTGCCGGCCGCGAAGATCACGACGCGGCCCTTCTCCAGGTGGCGCTGGGCGCGGCGGCGGATATAGGGCTCGCAGACCGTGGCCATCGGGATGGCCGACTGCACGCGCGTCTCGACGCCGATGCGCTCGAGGGCGTCCTGCATGGCCAGGGCGTTCATGACGGTGGCCAGCATGCCCATGTAGTCGGCGCTGGAGCGCTCCATGCCCTTGGCCGCGCCGGCCATGCCGCGGAAGATGTTGCCGCCGCCGATCACCAGGCACAGCTCGACGCCCGACTTGACGATCTCGGCGACATCATCGGCCACCGATTGCACGGTCTTGGTGTCGATGCCGTAGGGCGTGTCGCCCATCAGGACCTCGCCCGACACTTTCAGCAGGATGCGGCGATATTTCTGGGGCGCGCTGGTATCGGACATGGACCGCTATTCCTGAGTCGTCGGCACGCACATTACGTGCGTTGTACAGAACTGAGATGTGTTTTGCCAACCGGCCTGAAGAGCTTGGCCGGCGGGCGCAAAAAGG
>CAKZJK010000436.1 GCA_936942565.1 uncultured Caulobacter sp.
AGCCAGCCAGGTCGCTCGACGGGGCGGCGGCTTCCGGCAGATCGACGCCGGTCTTGTTCCAGCCGTCCAGTTCGAAGATCAGGGCCTCGTCCTGCAGCAGGCCGCGAGCGCCCGTCAGGGTCTCGTGACCAGCCGGGGCGTCATTCGCGGCTTCGGGGCGCGTGGGGCGGCCGACGTTGTTCATGCTCATTGGCCCACCACCTTGGTCAGGAGCTTGGTCAGGAAAGTGATGTCGATATCCAGCGTCGTCTCGGTCGCGGCGACCAGCAGGACATCGTCCATGCCCGCGCCCGCGTCGAGGCGCGAGAACGGCACGCCCGCCAGAACGCCGTGGCTGGCCAGGGTCTCGACCAGCTCGGCCGCCTTGCCCGGAACGCGAACCGCGAACTCGTTGAAGAAGCGCGGGGTTAGAATCTCATAGCCCGGGATCGCCGCCAGGGCGTCGCGCAGGGCCAGGGCCTTCTGGTGGTTCAAGGCCGCCAGCTTGCGCAGGCCCGTCTCGCCCAGGAGGCTCATGTGGATCGAGAAGGCCAGGGCGCAGAGACCGCTGTTGGTGCAGATGTTCGAGGTCGCCTTGTCGCGGCGGATATGCTGCTCGCGGGTCGAGAGCGTCAGCACGAAGCCGCGCTTGCCGTCGGCGTCAACCGTCTCGCCGCACAGGCGGCCCGGCATCTGGCGGACGAACTTTTCCTTGCAGGCGAAGAGGCCGACATAGGGGCCGCCGAAGTTCAGGCCGTTGCCGATCGACTGGCCCTCGGCCACGGCGATGTCCGCGCCCATCTCGCCAGGCGACTTCAAGAGGCCGTACGAGACCGCCTCGGTCGTCACCACGATCAACAGCGCGCCGGCGGCGTGGGCGGCCTCGGCGATCTTCGTCACGTCCGTGACCGTGCCGAAGACGTTCGGGGTCTGGACGACGACGCAGGCGGTGTCGGCGTCGATCGCGGCGATCACCGCGTCCTCGGCGTCGATGGCGGCGGGCATCCGGGCCGTCTCGACGCCGGCCGCGTGGGCCAGGGTCTCGATCGACCCGACATAGTGCGGGTGCAGGCCGCCCGACATCACCGCCTTGTTCCGGCGGGTGACGCGCTGGGCCATCATCACGGCCTCGGCCGCGCCGGTCGAGCCGTCATAGAGCGAGGCGTTGGCCACCTCCATGCCGGTCAGGGCGGCGACCTGGGTCTGGAATTCGAACAGGACCTGCAGCGTGCCCTGGGCGATTTCCGGCTGGTAGGGCGTGTAGCTGGTCAGGAATTCCGACCGCTGGATGATGTGGTCGACCGTGGCCGGCACATGGTGGCGGTAGGCGCCGGCGCCGCAGAAGAACGGCCCCTCGCCCGCCGCGCGGTTGCGCTTGGCCAGGGCGGCCATCTCCCGCTCGACTTCCAGTTCGCCGGCATGGTGCGGCAGGTCGACCGGCTTATCGCGGCGGGCCGAGGCCGGCACGTCCACGAACAGGTCGTCGATCGACTTCACGCCGATCACGCCGAGCATCTCGACGCGGTCTTCGGGGGTCAGGGGGAGATAGCGCATGGTCTCTTTTGCTTTCCGGGGTCCCGGCCCTACGCGCCGGGATGACAGATTTTAAAGCGTGGCCAGGAACGCTTCGTACGCGTCGCGGTCCATCAGGGCGTCGACCTCGGCCGGGTTGGCGAGCTTGATCTTGGCGAACCAGCCTCCGCTTTCCGGCAGGGCGTTGACGGTTTCCGGGGCGTCCGAAAGCTCGGCGTTGCCTTCGATCACCTCGCCCGACACCGGGGCGTAGACATCCGAGGCGGCCTTGACGCTCTCGACCACGGCCAGGCCGTCGCCCTGCTTCACGGTCTTGCCGGCTTCAGGAACCTCGACGAACACCACGTCGCCCAGCTGCTCGGCGGCGTAGGCGGTGATGCCGACGGTCGCCACGTCGCCTTGGACGACGACCCATTCGTGATCTTTGGTGAAGCGCATGTCAGTCGGCCCTTGGATTGGATTAGAGTTTGCGGACGTAACGGTTGGGAACGAACGGGCTGGCGACCACCTCGGCGGCGGCGGCCTTCCCGCGAACGATGACCTTCAACTTCGTCCCGATCGCGGCGTAAGCCGGAGGGGCGAAGCCGATGGCGATGGGGTAGCCCAGGCTGGGGGCGAAGCCGCCGCTGGTGATCTTGCCAATCACGGCGCCCGCCTCGTCGGCGATCTCCGCGCCTTCGCGGGCCGGAGCGCCTTCCAGCACCTTCAGGTTCACGCGGACGCGCGACAGCTCGCCGGCCAGCTCCTTGGCGATGCGGGTCGCGCCCAGATAGTCGCCGGCCTCGCGGCGCGACTTGCCAACGGCGAAGTTCAGGCCCGCCTCGATCGGCGAGACGGTCTCGTCCAGGTCATGGCCATAGAGCGGCAGGCCCGCTTCCAGGCGCAGACTGTCGCGCGCGCCCAGGCCGATCGGCTTGACGCGTTCGTCGGCCAGCAGGGTGTTCCACACGCGCTCGGCGGCGTCGGCGGGAACCGAGATTTCGTAGCCGTCCTCGCCGGTATAGCCCGAGCGCGAGATGATCGCGTCGACGCCGAAGGCGATCAGGGCCTTGGCGTCCATGAACACCATCTGGGCGGCTTCCGGGATATGGGCGGCCAGCACGGCGGCGGCCTCGGGGCCCTGCAGCGCCAGCAGCGCGCGATCCTCGAGGCGGGTCACCGTGGCCTCGCCGGCCAGCTCGCGGGCGATGATGGCGTAGTCGTTGTCCTTGCAGGCGCCGTTGACGACGACGAACAGCCCGTCCTCGTCCGGACGCGCGGTCATCAGGTCGTCGACGATGCCGCCCCGCGCGTTCAGCAGCACGCCATAGCGCTGCTTGCCGGGCTTAAGGCCCTGGTAGTCGGCCGAAACGACCTTCTCGAAAGCCTTGGCCGGGTTCTCCCCGCGGATGCGGGCCTGGCCCATGTGCGAGACGTCGAACAGACCGGCGTGTTCTCGGGTCCAGAGGTGCTCCTTCAGCACTCCGTCCTTGTACTGCACGGGCATGGAATAGCCCGCGAACGGAACCATGCGGGCGCCCGCCGCCACATGGGCGTCGAAGAGCGGGGTCTTCTTGAGATCTTGATCTGACAACGCGCGGGCTCCAAACGAGGTCGGCGACAGGACCGGCTCTCGCCGGTTGGTCGCGCCCCCGCTGTCCCTTGCACCTGAGAGATTCCGGCCTCCCCCCTCTGCCGGACGGGCTTGGCCTTGCTCCTTCGGCGAGCCGCCCTGTCGGGAGACTGCTTTCCAGCGTTTCTAAACCCGCGCGGTCCTTTTGCCTGAGCGTTTCCGGGGCGGTTGCGCCTTCGGCCTCGGGAGCGAATCCCGATGTCTCCCGCGAGGGTTATCGGCTCAATGCGGGAGGGGTCGGCCGGAGTCAAGCGCGCCCCGCTCGCGCGCGGGACGAGGCGAGCGTTTTCCTCGTCTCCGGCGACTGAGACATCAGGCCGCGGCAAGAACTTTCCGCGCATTAACCATTCACGGCGAAGCTTCGGGCGCTTTCACAGCAGGACCCTCCATGACAATCCGGATCCGCGACGCCCTCAACATCTTCGCCGGCTGCCTGCTACTGGGCTTCGTCCTGGCGACGGCGACGGCCGTGTTCTCGCTGATGGAGCTGCGGGTCGGCGGGCCTTTGTCGAAGAAGCAGTCGCAGTCGTACGAGCTGCTCGCCGACATCTTCCCGCCGCCGCTGTACCTCGTGGAGTCCATGCTGATCGTCCATCACGGGGCCGAGGACACCGGCCAGGCCGACGACTCCCTCAAGGCGTTGAACACCCTGCACAAGCAGTACGACGAGCGACGCGCCTACTGGCGAAAGCTCGACCTGCCGGACGACATGCGCGCGGCTCTGGACGCCTCGGACGTCGAGGTGAAGGCGTTCTGGAAGGTGGTGGACGGCGAGTACGCCCCCGCCCTGAAGTCCGGCGACGTGATCGGCATCAACTCGACGATCGCCAAGCTTGAACCGATCTATGCGCGGCACCGCAAGGTTATCGATACCCTGGCCGTGCTGTCCCAGAAGGGCGCCGAGGCCCAGGCCCGCAAGGTCGAAAAAGCCACTTGGCTGGTCATGGTTCTGCTAGGCGCGGTCAGCCTGGCGATGCTGGCGATCGTGGTGGTCGGCGTCGGCGCTCTCCGCCGGTTCGTGGCCTCGCCGCTATCGAAGATCACCGACTACATGGGTCGCTTGGCCACCGGCGACTACAGCCAGGAGGTACCGCTCCAGGCGCGCCCGGACGAGATCGGCGACATGGCGCGCTCGATCGCGAGCTTCCGAACCGCCGCCCTGGAGCGCCAGGCCGCGACGAGGGCGCAGCTTGAGCATGAGGAAGAGGCGCGTCGGCAAAGCGCCGAGGAGGCTCGCGCCGAGGAGCGCGCCCTGCGCCAGCGCGTGGCCGACAGCCTGGGCGAAGGCCTGAAGCGCCTCGCCTCCGGCGATCTTTCGGCCCGCCTTGCGACGCCGTTCCCCGAGGACTTCGAAGGGCTGCGCCGCGACTTCAACAGCTCCATGGAGACGCTGGAACACGCCATCCGCCAGGTGCTGATCACCACGGGCGCGGTCGACAGCGGCTCGCGCGAGATCTCGACCGCCTCCGACGACCTGGCCCATCGCACCGAGCAGCAGGCCGCCAGCCTGGAAGAGACCGCCGCCGCGCTGGATCAGGTCACCGCCACGATCCGCAAGACCGCGGAGAACGCCGCTCAGGCCCAGGAAGCCGCCTCGGTCAGCCGCAGGCTCGTGGGCCAGTCCAGCGCGGTGGCCACCGAGGCGATGACCGCCATGGAGCGGATCGACGTCTCGTCCCAGAAGATCGGCCAGATCATCACCGTCATCGACGAGATCGCCTTCCAGACCAATCTGTTGGCTCTGAATGCGGGCGTAGAGGCCGCCCGAGCCGGCGAAGCGGGACGCGGTTTCGCGGTCGTGGCCCAAGAGGTTCGCGCCCTGGCCCAACGTTCGGCGGACGCCGCGCGCGAGATCAAGGCGTTGATCGCCGCCTCGTCGCAACACGTCGAGAAGGGCGTCTCCATGGTCGGCGGGGCGGGCGCGGCGCTCCAGGACATCCTCGTCCAGGTCGGCGAAATCGCCGGTCTGATGGGCGAAATATCGCAATCGGCGCAGGACCAGGCTACGGGCCTCAGCCAGGTCTCGTCCGCCGTTGGCGAAATGGACCGGATGCTGCAGTCGAACGCGGCCTTGGTGGAAGAGGCGACGGCCGCCTCGCACATGCTTCGCGGGCAGGCCGGCGAGCTCTCAGACCTCGTCGCCAGCTTCCGCTTGAGAGAGGCGCGCGACGCGACCGCCCACGCGGCCTGACAGCCCTATCGCGGGCCGAACGCGTCGAGCAGTCGATCGGCGGCGGCCGAGGCCGGGACCTGTCCCGCCCGCACGGCGGCTTCGAGCTCGGGCGCCAGAGCGGCCACGGCCGGCGCGCTCCGGAAGGCCTCGCGCAGCCGATCCTCGACCATCGCCCACATCCATCGCGCGTCCTGATCGGCGCGCCGCGCGGCGCGGGCGCCGTTGGCGGTCATGATCTCGCGGTGGCGCCGGATTTGGGTCCACAGGACATCCAGCCCCTGACCGGTCAGGCCCGAGGCGGTAAGGACCGGCGGCGTCCAGTCCGGATGGGCGGGGGTCAGGATATGCAAGGCGTTGCGATAGTCGCGCGCCGAGCGCTCGGCCTTGGCCGGATCGGCGTCGGCCTTGTTGATGACCAGCAGGTCGGCCAGCTCGATCAGGCCCTTCTTGATGCCTTGCAACTCATCGCCGCCGCCCGGGATCAGAAGGGCCAGGAAGATGTCGACCATGTCGGCGACGACCGTCTCGGACTGGCCGACGCCGACCGTTTCGATGACCACGACGTCGAACCCCGCCGCCTCGCACAGCAGCATGGCCTCGCGAGTCTTGCGCGCGACGCCACCCAGGGCGCCGCCAGAGGGGGAGGGGCGGATATAGGCGTTGGGCTGGACGCTGAGCCGTTCCATTCGGGTCTTGTCGCCTAGGATCGAGCCGCCGTGTCGGCCGGACGAGGGATCGACCGCCAGCACCGCCACCTTGTGGCCGGCTTCGATCAAGTCGCAGCCGAACCGCTCGATCGTCGTGGACTTGCCCGCTCCGGGCACGCCGGTGATCCCGATCCGCTGAGCGCGGCCGGTCAGCGGCATCAGGCGCGAGAGCAGGGCGCGAGCCGCCACCTGGTGATCGGCGCGCCGGCTCTCGACCAGGGTGATGGCGCGAGCCAACGCAGCGCGGTCGCCGGCGACAAGGCGCTGTTCCAGGACGTCGATGTCCAGACCAGGGTTCACGAGACCTCGCTTAGCCGACGCGGTCAAATCGCGAAACCCGGACGGGTCTGGGACCTGTAGGCCTAGGGCTTGTCGCGGCGTCGTCGACGCACGATCTGAGACCCATGCAACGAGGCGCGAGACGGGGCGTTCTGCGAGCATGACCGAGGATGTCTCCATCGCCGCCGCCTACGATGACCCGCGAACGGGTCCCGTGGACGACGCGCGATTCAAGGCGCATCGCGCTTGGCGCGCCGCCGAGACGATCAAGCGTCTCTCCGACCGCCTGATCGGCGTCGGGCCCGTCGGCATCGGCCTGGACGGCGTGCTGGCCTGGGTTCCGGGCGTGGGCCTCGCCTACGGTCTGGGCGCGGGCGCGCTGCTGTTGTTCCATGCCGCTCACGCCAAGGCCTCGCCCAGCACGATGGGCAGGATGGCGGCCTATCTCGCCGCCGATAACCTCTCCGACACCGTGCCGATCCTTGGCTGGGCTGTCGACACGATATTCCCGGGCCACCTGATGGCGGCCAAGGCGCTGCAGAAGGACATCGAGGCGCGCCATGGCCTGCCGGAAGACGTGGCCTTCGAGCGTAGCCAGAAGAAGCGCGGCCTGTTTCGTCGCAAGCCCGCCTAGGCCGCTTCCCCCTGAGTGTAGCCCA
Organism: uncultured Caulobacter sp.; assembly: GCA_936942565.1. Lineage (GTDB taxonomy): Bacteria > Pseudomonadota > Alphaproteobacteria > Caulobacterales > Caulobacteraceae > Caulobacter. The sequence goes on from CAKZJK010000436.1 coordinate 6,943, forward strand.
GCTGCCGGTTCAGCTGGTCCAGCAGCTCGATGGCCGCCTCGGCGATCACCGTGCCGGGGGGAAAGATCGCCACCGCGCCGGCGTCGCGCAGCGCCTGGAAGTCCTGAGGCGGAATGACCCCGCCCACGACCATCAGGATGTCGTCGCGGCCCTGCTTGGCCAGTTCGGCCTTCAGCTCGGGCGCCAGGGTCAGGTGGCCCGCCGCAAGCGAGCTGGCGCCGACCACGTGGACGTCGTTCTCCACGGCCTGGCGCGCGGCCTCGGCAGGGGTCTGGAACAGCGGGCCGATGTCGACGTCGAAGCCGAGGTCGGCGAAGGCCGTGGCGATGACCTTCTGGCCCCGATCGTGACCGTCCTGGCCCATCTTGGCGATCAGGATGCGCGGCCGTCGGCCGTCGGCCTGCTCGAACGCCTCGACCATGGCCTTGGCGCGCGCGGTCTTCGGATCGTTGCCGGCCTCCTTCATGTAGACCCCCTGGATCGACTTGATCTCGGCGCGGTGGCGGCCGAACACCTTCTCCAGCGCGTAGCTGATCTCGCCGACGGTGGCCTTGGCGCGGGCGGCGTCGACGGCCAGGGCCAATAGGTTGCCATTCCCCCGCGCGCCATCCTCCAGAGCCTTCAGGGCGGCTTCGGTCGCGGCCGGATCGCGCTCGGCCTTCAGGCGGGCCAGCTTTTCCAGCTGCTGGGCGCGGACAGACCCGTTGTCGACCTTCAGCACCGGGATGTCGTCGGGGACCTCGGGCTTGTAGCGATTGACGCCCACGACGCTCTGCTTGCCGCTGTCGATGCGGGCCTGGGTGCGGGCCGCCGCTTCCTCGATGCGCAGCTTGGGCAGGCCCTGCTCGATGGCCTTGGCCATGCCGCCCAGCGCCTCGACCTCCTCGATGTGGGCGAGCGCCTTCTGGGCCAGTTCGTAGGTCAGGCGCTCGACATAGTAGCTGCCGCCCCAAGGGTCGGCGACGCGGGTCGTGCCGCTCTCCATCTGCAGGAAGAGCTGGGTGTTGCGGCTGATCCGGGCCGAGAAGTCGGTTGGCAGGGCCAGGGCCTCGTCCAGGCTGTTGGTATGCAGGCTCTGGGTCTGGCCGTTCACGGCGGCCATGGCCTCGACGCAGGTGCGGGCGACGTTGTTGAACACGTCCTGGGCCGCCAGCGACCAGCCGGAGGTCTGGCTGTGGGTGCGCAGCGAGAGCGAGCGGTCGTCCTTGGGATCGAACTCGCGCTTCATCAGGCGGGCCCAAAGCAGACGCGCGGCCCGCATCTTGGCCACTTCCATGAAGTAGTTCATGCCGATCGCCCAGAAGAACGACAGGCGCGGGGCGAACTGGTCGATGCTCATGCCGGCCGCGACGCCGGCGCGGGCGTACTCGACGCCGTCGGCCAGGGTGTAGGCCAGCTCCAGGTCGGCCGTCGCCCCGGCCTCCTGCATGTGGTAGCCGCTGATCGAGATCGAGTTGAACTTGGGCATGTTCGCCGAGGTGAAGGCGAAGATGTCCGAGATGATCCGCATCGAGGGCGCGGGCGGATAGATGTAGGTGTTCCGCACCATGAACTCTTTGAGGATGTCGTTCTGGATCGTCCCCGAGAGCTTGTCGGGGCTGACGCCCTGCTCCTCGGCCGCGACGATGTAGAGCGCCAGGATCGGCAGCACCGCGCCGTTCATGGTCATCGACACGCTCATCTTGTCGAGCGGGATGCCGCTGAACAGCGTGCGCATGTCCAGGATCGAGTCGATGGCCACGCCCGCCATGCCGACGTCGCCCTTCACCCGCTCGTGGTCGCTGTCATAGCCGCGGTGGGTGGCGAGGTCGAAGGCCACGGACAGGCCCATCTGACCGGCCGCCAGGTTGCGACGATAGAAGGCGTTGGAGTCCTCGGCGGTCGAGAAGCCCGCGTACTGCCGCACCGTCCACGGGTTGGTCACGTACATGGTCGGGTAAGGGCCGCGCACATAGGGCGCGACGCCCGGATAGCCGCCCAGGAAGTCCAGGCCCTGGATGTCGCTGGCGTCGAAAGCCGGGGCGACGTCGACGCCTTCGGGCGTGCTCCAGGCCGTACCGTCGGGCGCGGCGCCGGGGGCGACCTCGGCGAAGTCGATCGTCGTGAAGTCGGGGAACTTGGTCACGGCTCAGGCTCCCTCGAAGGCGGCGGCGAAGCGGATCGGCGTCAGGGCCGCGCACTTGCTGTCCGGCCCAGGCAGACGGACGTCGGGCGCGGCGACCGCGAAGGCGGACGGATCGGGCGTCTCGACCTCCGGCGACGTGTCGTCGGCGTTGGGAAAGACGGTGACGCCCAGGATCTTGCGGGACTTGTCCGCGTAAGCGGCTTCCTGCGCCGCTCGGGTCTTGGCGACACCGCTGGCGATAAAGCCGCTTTCCAGCGCCTTGATGATGCCCCCGGCGGCCTCGATGGCCTGGAAGTCGTTCCAAGCGGCGCGAGCCAGCTGGTCGGTCAGGCTGTCGAGGTACCAGGCCCCGCCGGCCGGGTCCGCGACGCGGCCCAGGTTGCTCTCCTCCATCAGGACCAGCTGGGTGTTGCGGGCCTGGCGGCGAGCGAAGGCGGTGGGCAGGCCGATGGCGTCGGTGAAGGCGTCCAGTACGATGGCGTCGGCGCCGCCGACAGCGCCGGCGAAGCCCGCCGAGGTCAGGCGCAGCAGGTTTGTCCAGGCGTCGGCCTTGGCCAGCATCCGCCGCGACGAGCGGGCCTCGATCCGGGCGGGAACGGAGACGCCGCAAGCCTCGGTCAGCCGCGCCCACATCGCCTTGGCGGCGCGCAACTTGGCCACGCCGGTGAAGTATTCCCCGTCCAGGCTGACGCCAAGCACGATGCGGTCGAAGGCCTCCTGCGTCGACAGGCCCGAGCGCGTCAGGGCCTTGGCGTAGGCGAGGGCGGCGGCGGTCATGGCGGCCAGCTCCTCGACATTGGAGCCGCCCGCCTCATGGACCGCGCGGCCGGTCGCCAGGAACAGGCTGGCCTTGGCATAGGTGCTGGCCAGGCGCGTGGCCACGGTGGCGGCGTTGAAGACGTGGCTCTCGATCGGCCCGGGGCTCGCGCCCGCCTGGATGAAGGCGGTCAGCGGATCGAGGTGGAAGGCCAGCGGCGCGTTAGGCGCGGCCTTGGCCAGGGCGCCCAGCCAATCGGCCGCCTTCGGGCCTAGGAAGCCCGCGTCCAGCGCGACCGGCGCCAGGTCCAGCAGCACGCCCGACAGAGCCTTGGCCAGATCATCCGCTGAACCGACCGCGACGCCGTCCTGGCCGCTCGGATCGAGCCGCAGAAGCACCGAGGCCGCACCGCCCTCGAGGTCGGTCAGCACGTCCTTGGCGACGCGGGCGGGATCGGGATGGGCGGCGCGGACACGTAGGTCCCAGGGCCGTTCGGCGTCGCGGAGGCGCAGGTCGCGGGCAACGGCGACACTGTCCTGGGCGGTGTAGAGAGGCTGGATCGTCACGCCGTCCGGCGTTGGGGTGGTCAGGGCGTCGTCGAAGCTCTGGCCCTTCAGGGTCTTCTCGACCAGGGCCATCCAGCGCGCGCGCGTGGCGTCGTCGCCTTGCGGACCAAAATCCTCGGCCAGGGGCGTGGTCGCCTCGGTCAAAGCGTCTCTCTCCTGCACTGCAGCATTATTATTTTTGATCGTGATGCGCCCCTGCCGCTACGGCCGTCAAGCCTTGCGCGGGCGCCAAACGAGCGTTTAAGCTGAACGGTGATCATATATTTCGGCGCTCAAGCCGATCTCCAAAGGGGAGAACCTTCGCCCATGGCCCTGCCGCCGATCCTGCGTGACCGCCTGCGCCTTCCCGTCATCGCCTCGCCGCTGTTCATCATCAGCAATCCCGACCTGGTGATCGCCCAGTGCAAGGCGGGCATCGTGGGCTCGTTCCCGTCGCTGAACGCGCGCCCGCTGTCGCAACTGGACGAGTGGTTGGCGCGGATCACCGAAGAACTGGCCGCCTACGACAAGGCTAACCCGGACGCCCCCTCGGCGCCGTTCGCCGTGAACCAGATTGTCCACAAGACGAACAACCGGCTCGAGGAGGACATCGAGCTGTGCGTCAAATACAAGGTCCCGGTGGTCATCACTTCGCTCGGCGCGCGCGAGGACCTGAACCAGGCGATCCATTCCTATGGCGGCGTCACGCTGCATGACGTGATCACCGACCGCTTCGCCCGCAAGGCGATCGAGAAGGGCGCAGACGGCCTGATCCCCGTCGCGGCCGGCGCGGGCGGCCACGCCGGCACGCTGTCGCCGTTCGCCCTGATCCAGGAAATCCGCCAGTGGTTCGACGGTCCGGTGGCGCTGTCGGGCTCGATCGCCTGCGGCCGCTCGATCCTGGCCGCCCAGGCCATGGGCGCGGACCTGGCCTATATCGGCTC
>CAKZJK010000437.1 GCA_936942565.1 uncultured Caulobacter sp.
GGTCCTGAGGATTCGACACGGGCGATCGACTCTCGGCGGCGAAGGGGAGGCTAGGCTCTTATGGGCGCCGCGGCCCGGCGCGCCAAGGGCCTAAGGTGTCGCGAGGTCGCGTGGTCCACAAACAAAAACGCCCCTCACGAGGGAGGGGCGTCTTCGGTCCGATTGCTCGGAAAGATTAGGCGGCCTTGACCAGCGACTTGGTCAGGATGCCGATCGCGGCTTCGCGGTCGATGCGCTCGATGGCGGCGACTTCGCGGGCCATGCGGTCCAGGGCCGATTCATACAGCTGGCGTTCCGAGTAGGACTGTTCCGGCTGGTTCTCGGCGCGGTGCAGGTCGCGGACCACCTCGGCGATCGAGATCAGGTCGCCCGAGTTGATCTTGGCTTCGTATTCCTGGGCGCGGCGCGACCACATGGTGCGCTTCACGCGGGCGCGGCCCTTCAGGGTCGTCAGGGCCTGCGAGACGGTGCCGCCTTCGGCCAGCGGGCGCAGACCGGCCGTCTTGGCCTTCTTGGTCGGCACGCGCAGGGTCATCTTCTCGTGGTCGAAGGTGATGACGTAGACTTCGAGCGACATACCGGCCACTTCCTGGGTCTCGATCGCCTGAATGGTGCCCACGCCATGCGCGGGATAAACGACGTGATCGCCGACCGAGAATTCCAGACCAGTCTTGCTCATGTTCGTCCTCATCAATACGGACCCACGGGGCCCGAACGCCGTCTTCCGTCCCAAACCAAAGGCGACAGCTTCCCGCTCCGCGGAATACTGGTCGCGGGGCCAAGCCTGTCAGGATTTGGAATAGAGCTCTAAGACACCCTTCGCCTTCATCGGGCGAGCCGGCCAGATTGACTTCTGAAGCCGGCTTGTTCGCCAAGACGGACCGTCGCGAATAGCCGCAACCGTCACGTCGGCGAAGACAATAGCATAAAATTCAGCCCGAAGAAAGGGTTGCGTCCAGGCATGCCGGATCGCGCCGCCAAGCTTTCGCATCGCGGCGGGGTTGCAAGCTTCAGAATTCGCGGTGGGATCAGGAGCCCTTGCCGGGCTTTTCGCTGAAGTACTTCTCGAACTTGCCGGTCTCGCGCTCGAACTGTTCGCGGTCCTCAGGGGGGACGCCCTTGACCGTGATGTTGGGCCAGACCTTGGCGTAGTCGGCGTTGACGCGCAGCCACTTGCCGTCGGCTTCGTCCTCGGTGTCGGGCTTGATCGCGTCCACCGGGCACTCGGGTTCGCAGACCCCGCAATCGATGCATTCGTCGGGATTGATGACGAGGAAGTTCTCGCCCTCGTAGAAGCAATCGACCGGGCAGACCTCGACGCAGTCCATGAACTTGCAGCGGACGCAGGCGTCGGTGACGATATAGGTCATCGAAAACTCGAATGATATCGGGGACGAAGTTCGGCGCGGGCGTTTTCGAAGCCTCGCGGCCGCTTGTCAATGCGGCGTGATCGCGTAGGCGCCCAGGAATTCTGAAGGTGTGACCAGCGCGCTCGCCTTTTGGTCGCGGGCGCCCCGCCGAAAACTATTTCTTATGGAACGGCCGCGACTATGCCGTTCCTGAAACCCTGAACAAAAACAACGTCGGGAAACCGACTTAATGACGAGTAGCGCCCTGGTTGTCCCGACCGGCATGAAGGACGAGACGCACGCGGGCGCCAAGGCTCGGGCGCGCGCGCGTCTGTTTGGCGATTTCGTGCGCGAAGTCCCGTTCGCGGCCGCGTTGCTGGATCGCGATCTCGTCCTGCTGGCGGTGAGCCCGGCGTGGACGGCGCAGGCGATCGCGCCGAGGGTGGCGGTCGGCGACGACGCCAGCGACCTCGTGGCGGCGGAGGACCGCGCCGCCCTGCTGGCCTGCGCGCACGAGGGCGCGGATTTCTCGCGCTATCTCCCCGCCGACGCCGAGGATGGCTCGCGGCGGTTCTGGCGCACCGAGTTCAACGCCTGCAAGGACGAGCGCGGCCAGGTCTACGGGGTCATGGTCACCGCCCGCGACGTCACCGGCTACGCCGAGAGCGTGCTGCGGGCCGAGCGCGACGAGCAGCGCCTGCGCATGGCGCTGGAGCTCGACGACCTTCTGGTGCGGGAATACGACCTGCGGACCGGCGAGATGTACTTCTCCGACACCGCGCCGGAGCTGAAGAAGTGGTGCGCGTTCAAGGAAGATCCGCTCGAGATCGTCCATCCAGACGATCGCCAGCAGTGCGCCGACGTCATGGCCTCGCGAAAGATCGGCGAGGCGCGGGTGTTCGAGTTCCGCCTGAAGCGCGACGACGGGATCGAGACCTGGATCCGCGCGGTCGGCAAGGTCTTCGTCGACAAGGACGGTCAGCCCGAGAAACTGGTCAATCTGTTCAAGGACATCACCGATCGCCGCCGCCGGACCGAGGCGATCGAGACCCTGGCCTTCAGGGACCCGCTGACGGGCCTGCCTAACCGGGCCCTGTTCCAGCACCGCTTCAACGAGGCGGCCGCGGCGTCCGAGACCCTGGGCGAGAAGTTCGGTCTGATCATGATCGACATCGACCACTTCAAGGATATCAACGACACCCTGGGCCACGACGCCGGCGACGCCTTGCTCAAGCGCCTGGCGGGCATGCTGCGGCACGCCTTCCGCTCCGGCGACACGGTCGCGCGGCTGGGCGGCGACGAGTTCGCGGTGATCCTTCGCGGCCTGCACGGCGAGGCCGATATGATGCGGCCCATCCAGAACCTGCAGACGCTCCTGCGCCGTCCGATCGAGCATGGCGGCCGTAGCTTCACCGCCAGCGCCAGCATCGGCGCGGTGCTGCACGGCGATCCCGAGGCCGATCCCGAGCACGTGATCAAGAACGCCGACATCGCCCTCTATCGGGCCAAGGAAGCGGGCCGTAACCGCAGCGTGCTGTTCGAGCCGTCGATGCGGTCCGAGGTCGAGCGGCGGATCGAGTTGCTGCGCGACATCCGCGCCGCCGTCGAGGCCAGCGAGTTCACGCTGTTCTACCAGCCGGTCGTCGACATCCGCGAGAACCGCGTGGCCGGCTTCGAGGCCCTGATGCGCTGGGCGCATCCCGAGCAGGGCGTGCTGACGCCGGCGCGCTTCATGGTGGCGTTCGAGGACCAGGAGCTGTCGCTGCGGCTGGGGGACCTCGCGCTGGAACAGGCGCTCCGCCAGATGCGCGCGTGGCTCGACCAGGGCGTCGAGTTCGGGCGTGTGGCCGTCAACATCTCGGCCGCCCAGTTCCGCAGCGGACGCCTCGCCGAGGAGATCCAGGAGCGGCTGACGCGCTGGAACGTGCCTAGCCAGCGCCTGACCATCGAGGTCACCGAGAACGTCTACATGGGCTGGGGCTCGGACCTGGTCAGCGAGAACGTCCGCAAGCTGCACGCGGCGGGCGTGATGATCGCGCTGGACGACTTCGGCACCGGCTACGCCAGCTTGGCCAACCTGCGCCAATTCCCGATCGATCGCCTGAAGATCGACAAGTCCTTCGTCCAGAACGCCGAGGACGAAGCCATCGTGAAGGCGGTCATCACCCTGGGCTCGTCCATGGGCATGAAGGTGGTGGCCGAGGGCGTCGAGGATCCGGAGCAGCTTGAAGCTCTGATCCGCTACGGCTGCGACCAGATCCAAGGCTACCACTTCGGCAAGCCGATGCCGGCGGACGAGGTGGTGGGGTTTCTGGCGGGGTTTGGGGGTTAGTCGTTCAATCCTCCCCCAGCGGGGGAGGCGGTCCGAAGGACCGGAGGGGGAAGTGCCTGAGCGCCTGCCTCTTCCCCCTCCGTCGTCTCTTCGAGCCGACACCTCCCCCGCTAGGGGGAGGATTTGGGGCCCTCTACCCCTCAATCGCCTCGTACAACCCCCGCGCCTCGCTCGCCGGGCCACGCCGCTCACCGCAGTCGAGCACGCGGATGGCGATCAAGCGCCCCGCCAGCCCGAACACCAGCACATCCCCAGGCTTCAAGCTGCGCGAGGGCTTGTCGATCCGGCTCTCGGCGCCGGCGCGGGTCAGGCGGATGCGGCCTTCATCGACGAACTTGGCCGCCAGCGAGCGGGTCTTGAAGAAGCGGGCGCGCCACAGCCAGACGTCGGCCCGAGCAGCATCTTTGGCGGCGTCGCTTCCGGAGCCGGCGTCGGTCACGAGGCGGCCTGCTTGGGCGCGGCGGGCTTGCGGCGGCGGGGGCGCTTGCGACGCGCGGGCGGCGGCGGGGGCTCGGTCAGCTTGGCCAGGGCCGCGAACGGCGAGTCCGGCCGCGCCTTGACGGGCTTCTGCTCGAGCTTGGCCGCGCCGCGACGCTTCCAGACGATCGGCTGGTCGGGCTTGGCGCGGATGGCGGGGGTGTAGTCGAGGGCGCGCAGCACGGTCGAGGCCTGGGCGGCGGTCCAGCCCAGTTTCTCCAGCGCCGCGTCGGTCAGGATGACGCCGCCGGGCCGCTGCTCGGCGCGCAGCAGGGCGTCCAGAGTCTCGAGCTGCTCGACCGGGATGCTGAAGCCGGCCACGGCCCGCAGGCCGCTGGCCGAAAGCTCCCGCGCGCTGGGTTCGGGCGAGGGCAGTTTTTCCAGCGTGGTCAGGGCGCCGCGCCAGCCCGAAGGGCTGAGGGCCCGCGCGCAGGCGACCGCCTCGGCCCGCAATATGCCCGGGCTATAGAGGCTGAAGGCGCCGATCCGCACGCCCAGGCTCTTCAGCGTGCGTCGCTCGGCCTGGCTGAGGGCTTTCAGCTCCGGGTCGACCGGGCGCTTGTCCAACACGCCGCCGGCTTCCAGCAGGCGGTGGGCGATGCCACGCGGCAGGCCCCTCAGCTCGCCGCCGGCCAGGGCGCGCTCCAGCTTGCGCAGCGGCGCCAGATGCCGGTCGACTTCAGAAGCCAGGAAGGCGTCCAGCCGCCGCTCGGCGCGCTCACGCACGGCGGCGGGACCAA
>CAKZJK010000438.1 GCA_936942565.1 uncultured Caulobacter sp.
ACGCACGCGAGCCGCTTCGTCCGCCGCGCTGGGCGGCGGGATCTGCGTCAACGCCCAGACCGACACCGCCAGCATCGGCATGAAGACCGCGCCGGTGGCCGCCGGCATCCAGAAAGGCGAGACGTGGAAATCGCTCATCAGCCATTTGCCGACCGACTTCACCACCCCCGAGGACAGGATGAAGCTGGCGCACAGGATGGCGCCGAGAACCTCAGAGGTCCGCCTCCCCTCCATGTAGCCAAACACCAACCCCCAGATCATGCCCAGAGGCAGGCCGTTCAGGAAAAGCGCGGCCACGTTCCACGGCGCGGGGACCACGGCGAAGGCGAGCAGCGCGACCCAAGACGCGCCGATCAGACCGAGGATGGCGACGCCTCGGCGGGCCGGCGCGATCTCCGAGATCACCTTCACGCCGACGAACTTTGATATGGCGTAGCCGAGGACCTGGGCCAGAACGAGGGCGATCTTGTAGTCGATCGCGAAGCTCCAGCCCTCGACCACGCCGAAGGTCGCGGCCGCGAACGGCTTGCGAAACGCATACATCGAGAAATAGGCGCAGAAGCCGGCCATGCCCGCGAACAAAGCGAAGGTCAGCGGATTGGCGCGATCAAGCCAGCGCCGAAGGCCGAGTGTCATCAGTACGCCTCTTTGTGAAAGGGCTTGGTCTATACCACCTACATGTCGGCTCGATGACGCCGCCGCCGCTATCGCACGCGGATGTCCACGCTCACGGTGAGGGCGTCGTGGCGCCAGTATTCGCGGTCGAATTCGACCACGTTCCCCTGGGCGTCGTAACAGGTCCGGACGAGACTGAGTCCCGGCAGGCCAGACTTGACGCGCAGGGCCTCGGCTTCGTCGCGCGTGAGCGCGCAAGGTCGCATGTCGACCTTGTTGCGCGCGACGCCGATGCCGTAGACCGACTTCAGCACGCTGGTCAGCGATCCGTTGAGGTCATGTTCGATCAGGCCAGGGGCGCGCGCGCCATCGACGATGATGCTCTCGATCAACACGGCCCGGCCATCGATCGAGCGACGCCGGCGAATCCAGTACAGCGGGGCCCCGACGGGCCGTGAAAAGATCTGCGACAGGACGCCGTCGCAGGTGATCTCCACCTTGCTCAAGGTCTCGGTCTCGGGCCGCCTTCCCTGCGCCTCGACGTACGACATGAAGCCTTCCCACCGGGTAGGGTCGTAGACCACGGGCGGCGGTGACACGTACCAGCCGCTGCGCTCCTTACGGTAGATGACGCCTTCGGCTTCCAGCTGGAACAGGGCTTCGCGCACCGTCCCCCTGGCCACGCCGCCGCCGACCTGAAGTTGTCGCTCGGACGGCAGCCGTTCGCCTGGTTTGAACTCGCCGGCCGCAATGCGGGCGGCGATGTCGTCACGCACGCCGAGATACTGAAGACTTTCGGGCTGTTGCATCGAACGACCTGGGCCGGCGGTCGAATCCCGCCGGCCTTGAGGATGGGAGGGGGGCTCCCCCGGGTCAAGGAAGGCGATCGGCGTTCGACGCGCGCGACCCAAGATGTCATGAAACCTTCGCGCCAATCTGGTCTATACCAAATGGCATTGCTGGAGAGGATCATGGCCACCGATCGACGCTCGTTCCTGCGCGCCGCCGCCGCGGGCGGAGCCTTGGGGCTGCTTCCCGCGACGGTGGCGCGGGCTCTTGCGATCCCCGCGCGCCACCGGACCGGCACCATCATGGACGTCGAGCACGTCGTGATCTTCATGCAGGAGAACCGGGCGTTCGATCACTACTTCGGGACGCTGAACGGGGTCCGAGGTTTTGGCGATCCGCGCCCACAGCGGCTGCCCGGCGGCGCTTCGGTCTGGCGTCAGCCCAGTCGAGAGCATCCCGACGGGTTCGTCGCGCCCTTCCACGGCGACGCCTCGGCCACCAACGCCTACACCGTCGACGGCTCCGAGCAGGGCCACCAGGGCGCGACCACCATCGTCAACGGCGGCCGGTACGACCAGTGGGGTCATTCGGGCGAGCTGCATAAGCGGATGGTCTATTACAAGGCCTCCGATCTGCCGTTCTACCACGCGCTAGCCAGCGCCTTCACGATCTGCGACGCCTACCATTGCTCGACCCTGACCCAGACCTATCCGAACCGCTTGCACCTCTGGACGGGCTGCAACGGTGGCGGGAAGGTCGGCGGCGACCCGGAGATGAGCAACTACGGCGAGGACGATACGCCTAGCGCCGACATGGCCACGGACAAGCCCATGGCCAAGGGGCCCTACGATTGGACAACCTACGCCGAGCGGCTGCAAGCGGCGGGCGTGAGCTGGAAGGTCTATCAAGAGTACGACAATTTCGGCGACAACATCCTATCGGTGTTCAAGCCCTTCCGGCCTTGCCCCAAGGACTCCGACCGCTACGCCCGCGGTCGATCCTGGGTGTCCGAGCACAAGGTCGGCCCCGACCGCACCCGCTCGGACGGCGAGCAACTGGTCGAGGCCTTCCGCGCCGACGTCGCCGCCGATCGCCTGCCCCAGGTCTCCTGGATCGTCACCGCCGCCGACCTTTCCGAGCACCCCCAAGCCGAGCCCTCTAAGGGCGAGCATGTCTGCGCCGAACTCATCAAGGCGCTGGTCGATCACCCCGAGGTGTTCGCCAAGACCGTCTTCATCGTCAACTACGACGAGGCCGGCGGGTTCTACGACCACATGCAGCCGCCCATGCCGCCGCTGACACCCGAGCAGGGCTGGAGCTCGGTCCCGGTCGCCGGCGAGAGCAAGGACTACGGTCAGGCCGATGTAGCGAACAAAGGCGCCCATCCATTGGGTCTGGGCATTCGCGTGCCGGCGATCATCGTCTCGCCATGGACGCGTGGCGGCTTCGTGTGCTCGGAGGTGTTCGATCACACCTCGACCTTGCGGTTCCTGGAGCGCCGCTTTGGCGTCCGCGAAGAGAACATCAGCGACTGGCGCCGCGCCGTCTGCGGCGACCTGACCTCGGCTTTCGATTTCGCCGCGCCGAACCAGGACTGGTCGGCCCTGACCTTGCCGGCGACGGCGGACTACATGCAGCGCGTGGCGCGCTCGAAGGCCGCCCCCAGCCTGCGCATTCCCGCCGTGCAGACGGCGGCTGCCCAGGACGGTCCTCGGCGCGGCGCGCGCGCCCTGCCCTATCTGCTGTCCGCCGACCTTCGGATGAAGGACGGCAAGGTCTGGATCGATCTCGTCAACGCCGGTCGCGCGGGCGCGGTCTTCCAGGTGTTTGACAATACCGACCGCGATGGCCCATGGCGCTTCACCCTGGCGGGCGGTCAAGCCTATGCCGCGGGTCACTGGAACCACGCCGATCGCGCGCCCGGGCCCTACGACCTGACAGTCCATGGGCCGAATGGCTTCTATCGCCGCTTCGCCGGCGACGCGTCGCGACCCCAGCCCCTGATCAAGGCCTTGCCCGACGCGCGCGCGCGGCTGGTCGTCAAGCTCAGGAGCGGCCAGGCGGGCGCGGTGATCGCCCAGATGGACGAGGCCTATCCGCTGTCGGACGGCGAGGCCCGCCAGACTATCGTCCTAAGGCCCGGAAGCACCGAGCAAGCCGTCTGGGACCTGAAGGGCAGCGATCACTGGTACGATCTCACCCTGACCCACGCTGACGACCCGACCTTCGTCCAGCGATTGGCCGGCCACCTGGAAACCGGCCGCGCCAGCCGCACCGATCCTGG
>CAKZJK010000439.1 GCA_936942565.1 uncultured Caulobacter sp.
CCTTCTCCACGGTGATGCGCGAGCGTCGGGAACTGGGTCTCGCCGCCGCCGGTTGAGGTGGGGCGTTTGGTCTCGCCTTGGGCGAGGGAAAAACGCTTTTCATCCGCGTTCGGCGGGTGTTCAGTTGATGTTCAGCGCTTGTGAACCACCTAGGAAGGATCATGAGCGTGACGAGAGGACGCCGATGACCAACACCGCCGCAGTTTCGCCCTGGCGTAATCTCGCTTGGATCGCGGGCGCGCTCGCGACATCGGCGGCCGTGGTGATCGGCGCGGTCCTGGCGGTGGTGTTCGCCGCCACGGTGGTGGTGGTCGGCTTCATCGGCAGCGCTTTGTTTGGTCTGGCGGCCTTCGCTTTTCGCGGCCGCAGGATGGCCGGCGGCCGCGACGCCGATCCGGGCCTGATCGAGGCCCGCAACGTCGGCGGCCACTCTTGGGTCGCTTACGGCTGGAACGAGCGGCGCTAAACTAAGCCCTCAGGCTTCCCCAACGTCGCGCTTGCCCCTCGGGCGCGCCTAACCCATGCTGCCTTTCAAACAAATGTTGGGAGGCCCTCATGATCGGCGTCGTCGCGACCCTGTACGTCCAGCCGGACAAGTCCGCTGAGTTCGAGAAAGTGTTCCTGGATCTCGCCGCCAAGGTGAAGGCCAACGAGCCCGGCTGCTTGATGTACCAGCTGACCAAGTCCAAGACCGAGGCCGGCGTCTACAAGGTTCTGGAGCTCTACGCCTCGGCCGATGCGCTGAAGCACCACGGCGGCACCGACTACTTCAAGGCCGCCGGCGCGGCGATGGGGCCGACCATGGCCGCCGCCCCGAACATCGAGTACCTCGACGCGGTGGAGTAGGGCGATGGACCTGGCGTTCTCGGCCGAGGACCTGGCCTTCCAGCAAGAGGTGCGCGACTGGATCGCCACCGCCTATGACGATGATCTGCGCCATCAGATGAGCCAGTCCAAGAACGGCTATCTGGACAAGGCCGGCCAGGTGAAGTGGCAGAAGAAGCTCCATGAGCGCGGCTGGGCGGCGCCGGACTGGCCGGTCGAGCACGGCGGCCCCGGCTTCACGGCGTCGCAGCGCTACATCTTCAACATGGAGATGAGCCTGGCCGGCGTGCCGACCTCGTCGCCGATGGGGCTGAAGATGGTCGCGCCGGTGATCATGGCGTTCGGGACCGACGAGCAGAAGGCCCAGCACCTGCCGCCGATCCTGCGGTCGGACATCTGGTGGTGCCAAGGCTATTCCGAGCCGGGCTCTGGCTCGGACCTCGCCAGCCTGCAGATGCGAGCGGAGCGTGACGGCGACGATTACGTGCTGAACGGCTCGAAGATCTGGACGACCCACGCCCAGTGGGCCGACTGGATGTTCTGCCTGGTCCGCACCTCGACCGAGGGGCGCCCGCAGGAGGGCATCTCGTTCCTGCTGCTGCGGATGGACACGCCCGGCATCCAGATCAAGCCGCTGCCGACCCTGGATGGCCCACCGGAGAACGAGCAGGAGATCAACCAGGTCTTCTTCGACAACGTCCGCGTGCCCGTCGCCAACCGCATCGGCGAGGAGAACAAGGGCTGGACCTACGCCAAGTACCTGCTGGAGTTCGAGCGCGGCAACGCCTATGCGCCCGGTCTCATGCACATGCTCAAGAAGGTCAAGCGCATCGCCGCCTTGGAGCTTGCCGATGACGGCGGACGGCTGATCGACGATCCCGACTTCCGCGCCAAGATCAGCAACCTGGAGATCCAGGTCCAGGCGCTGAACGCCAGCGAGCTGCGGATCTTCTCCGGTCGTTCGGCCGGCAAGGCGATCGGCCCGGCGTCATCGATGCTCAAATGCGTGGGGTCCGAGCACCAGCAGGCGATCACCGAACTCACCCTGGAGGCGGTGGGGACCTACGCCGCGCCGTTCGTGCGCGACACATGGTCGAAGAGCAACGAGGGCAGGGCGGGCCCCGACTACGCCGCGCCCGCCGCGCCGGCCTATTTCAGCTATCGCAAGACCTCGATCTACGCCGGGTCGAACGAGATCCAGCGCAACATCATGGCCAAGATGGTGCTGGGGCTGTGAGCCTCCAAAGCCGTGTCATCCCGGCCGTGGCGTAGCGAAGAGCCGGGACCCAGGGGCGGCCGCCGCGGCGCTCATGCAATCCCTGGGTCCCGGATAGCCTCTACGAGGCTTCCGGGATGACACTATTTGTTGGTCCGAAAGCCTCAGCACATGGGCTTCGCAGTTTTTCTCGCTGGTCACGCTTCCGAACAAATGTTTGGATCGCTAGCAACACCCTCTGTTCCGGATTCCCCATGTCCATCGACGCCCTCTTCAAGCCCTTCGAGTTCAAGTCGCTGAAGCTGCCCAACCGGGTGGTGATGGCGCCGATGACGCGGTCGTTCTCGCCGGGCGGCGTGCCGACCGACGACGTGGCGGCCTATTACCGGCGCCGCGCCGAGAACCAGGTCGGGCTGATCGTCACCGAGGGCACGGGCGTCGCGCGTCCCGCCTCGCTGAACGACGCCAAGGTGCCGCGCTTCCATGGCGAGAAGGAACTGGCCGGCTGGAAGAAGGTCGTGGACGAGGTCCACGCGGCCGGCGGGCTGATCGCCCCGCAGCTGTGGCACGTCGGCGCCGCCAAGGGCCCGGACCAGCTGGGCAAGGTCGACAGCCCCTCGGGCCTCTCGAAGGCCGGCGGTGCGCCTTTCACCGAGCCGATGACCGACGCCGACATCGCCGACACCATCGCCGCTTTCGGGCAAGCGGCGGCCGACGCCAAGCGCTTGGGCTTCGACGCGGTCGAGCTGCACGGCGCCCACGGCTATCTGATCGACCAGTTCTTCTGGTCGGGCACCAATGTCCGCGACGACAAGTGGGGCGGCCCGACGATCGGCGAGCGCGGCCGCTTCGCCGCCGAGATTCTGAAAGCCGTCCGCGCCGCCGTCGGCCCGGACTATCCGGTGATCATCCGCCTGTCGCAGTGGAAGCAGCAGGACTACGCCGCGCGTTTGGCGACCACGCCGCAGGAGATGGAAGCCTGGTTGCAGCCGCTGGCCGACGCCGGCGCCGACATCTTCCACTGCAGCCAGCGCCGTTTCTGGGAGTCGGAGTTCGAGGGCAGCGACCTGAACTTCGCCGGCTGGGCCAAGAAGCTGACCGGCGCCCCGACCATCACCGTCGGCTCGGTGGGCCTGTCGGGCGAATTCATCGCCGCGTTCGGCGGCGAGGGCAGCCAGCCCGCTTCGCTGGATCGCCTGCTCGAGCGCCTTAAGCGCAACGAGTTCGACTTGGTCGGCGTCGGCCGCGCCCTGCTGCAGGATCCCGAATGGGTCGTGAAGGTCCACGAGGGCCGCAACGGCGAGCTGCAGAACTTCGAGCGCCAGGCGCTGGGGGTGCTGTACTAGAGAAAATCCTCCCCCCAGCGGGGGAGGTGGCCGAA
>CAKZJK010000440.1 GCA_936942565.1 uncultured Caulobacter sp.
ACGAGGTGTATCCCACGCCGGCGCTGCTGCCTGGCGACGCCAAGGGCCGCGCCAGGGTGCGGGCGCTGGCGGCGATGATCGCCTGCGATGCGCATCCGCTGACGACGCCGCGCGTGCAGCGCTATCTCACCGAGGTGCTGCATGTCGACGATGCGGCGCGCGCGGCGTGGCTCAGGCACTGGGCGGCCGAGATGCTGGTCGCCTGCGAGGCGCAACTCGCCGGCCATGACGCGACCGGCCGCTTCGCCCATGGCGACGTGCTTACGACGGCCGACATCTGCCTCGCCGGCCACGTCACCTTCGCACTCAACCAGGGCCTCGACCTCGCCTAGGTGCTCGATGCACTCGGAAAAGACCACCACGTCGAAGGTCTCGTCGGTCTCGAAGGTCCGGCCGTCGCCCAGCACCATCTTGACCTCGCCGATGGCGATCTCGGGCGCGAGGCGTAGCTGGCCGCGCTCGATGGCGGGCCTGGAAAAGTCGACGCCGACATAGCGCGCCGGCCGGTGGGCGCGCAGGGCCTCGTAGAACACGCCCTCGCCCGCCCCGATCTCCAGCACGCGCGGATTGGGCCAACGGTCGGCGATCATGGCGGCCAGCAGGCGATGATGGTGGCGCTGCTCGGAGCGGTTCAGGCGATCGTAGATTCCCGCCTGATACTCGGCGTCCCACTTCTCGACGGGCGCGGCGACGATCGGCTTGTGGCGCTTGCGCATGAAGAGCTCGCCCAGCGCCGGATTGTCCAGCGACAGCAGCTCCGTGAACCGGCGCCAGCGCAGATAGGCCATGACTTCCCCCCCCCCCGAGATCCCGAGACCCGGATAGGGAAAGGGCCCCGGACTGTCTAGTCCGAGGCCCCTCCGAGTGAGTTCAGGCTTGGCGCTTGAGCGTTAGCCCTTGTTCGCCAGCGCCGCCTGGGCCGCCGCCAGGCGCGCGATCGGCACACGGTAGGGGGAGCACGACACGTAGTCGAGGCCGACCTTCTCGCAGAAGCCGATCGAGGCCGGATCGCCGCCGTGCTCGCCGCAGATGCCGAGCTTGACGTCCGGACGGGCCGCGCGGCCGCGCTCGGCGGCGATGCGGATCAAATCACCGACGCCCTCCTGGTCGAGGCTGACGAAGGGGTCCTTCTCGAAGATCCCCTTGTCGATATAGGCGCCCAGGAACTTGCCGGCGTCGTCGCGGCTGATGCCGAACGTCGTCTGGGTTAGGTCGTTGGTGCCGAAGCTGAAGAACTCGGCGTTGGCGGCCAGGTCGCCGGCGCGCAGGGCCGCGCGGGGCAGCTCGATCATCGTGCCGACGGTGTACTTCAGGTCCACGCCCTGCTCTTCCAGCACCGCCTTGGCGACGCGGTCGGTCAGGTCGCGCAGGTACTTCATCTCCTCGCCCTTGGCGACCAGCGGGTGCATGATCTCGGGGACGGGAGCGGCCTTGCCCGACTTGGCGATCTCGCAGGCGGCTTCCAGGATGGCCCGGACCTGCATCTCGTAGATCTCGGGGTACGAGACGCCCAGGCGGCAGCCGCGGTGGCCGAGCATGGGGTTGGTTTCGTGCAGCTCCTTGGCCCGGCGCAGCAGCTTGGCGGCGTCCAGGCCGGTGGCCTTGGCCACGGCTTCGACGTCTTCCTCGGTGTGCGGCAGGAACTCGTGCAGCGGCGGATCCAGGAGGCGGATCGTGACCGGCAGGCCTTCCATGATCGTGAAGAGCTCGACGAAGTCGGCCTTCTGGAACGGCGCGATCTTGGCCAGCGCGGCGCGACGGCCCTTCTCGTCGTCGGCCAGGATCATCTCGCGCACGGCGGCGATCCGGGTGTCGTCGAAGAACATATGCTCGGTGCGGCAAAGGCCGATGCCTTCCGCGCCGAACTGGCGGGCGGTCTTGGCGTCCAGCGGCGTCTCGGCGTTGGCGCGCACCTTCAGGCGGCGGACCTGGTCGGCCCAGCCCATCAGGGTGGCGAAGTCGCCGGTCAGCTCGGGCTCGATCATCTTGGGCGAGCCGGCCAAGATTTCCCCGGTCGAGCCGTCGATGGTGATGATCTCGCCGGCCTTGAACTCGCGCCCACGGACGCGGAACAGGCCTTCTTTCGGGAAGATCGCCACATCGCCGGCGCCGGAGACGCAGGCCCGGCCCATGCCGCGCGCCACGACGGCGGCGTGGCTGGTCATGCCGCCTCGCGCCGTGATGATGCCGCGCGCCGCGTGCATGCCGTGGATGTCCTCGGGCGAGGTCTCCTCGCGGACCAGGATCACGCTCTCACCGCCGGCGGCGGCCTTTTCGGCCGCGTCGCTGTCGAATACGATCTTGCCCGTCGCCGCGCCGGGCGAGGCCGGCAGGCCCGTGGTGATCACGTCACGGTGCGCGGTGGGGTCGATGGTCGGGTGCAGCAGCTGATCCAGCGAGGCCGGCTCGACGCGGCCCACGGCCTCTTCCTTGGAGATCACGCCCTCGGCCGCCATGTCGACCGCCACCTTCAGCGCGGCCTTGGCCGTGCGCTTCCCGTTGCGGGTCTGCAGCATGTAGAGCTTGCCCTGCTCCACCGTGAACTCGATGTCCTGCATGTCGCGGTAGTGGCGCTCCAGCGTCTCGACCACGGTCTTGAACTGGCCGAACACCTCCGGCATCGCCTCTTCCATCGAAGGCGCGGTGTCGCCCATCTCCTCGCGAGCGGCCTTGGTCAGGGACTGCGGGGTGCGGATGCCCGCCACCACGTCCTCGCCCTGGGCGTTGATCAGGAACTCGCCATAGAGGCGGTTGTCGCCGTTCGACGGGTTGCGGGTGAAGGCCACGCCCGTCGCCGAGGTGTCGCCCATGTTGCCGAACACCATCGACTGGACGTTCACCGCCGTGCCCCAGCTTTCGGGGATGTCGTGCATGCGGCGATAGAACTTGGCCCGGTCGTTCATCCAGCTAGCGAACACGGCGCCGACGGCGCCCCACAGCTGCTCCTGGGCGTCCTGCGGGAACGGCTTGCCCAGATGGTCGCGCACGGCGGCCTTGTAGTCCTTGATGACCTCGGCCCAGTCGTCGGCCGTCAGGCCGGTGTCGACATGGACGTCCAGACGGTCCTTGTGGTCGTCCAGGATCTCCTCGAACATGTGGTGCTCGAGGTTTAGCACCACGTTCGAGTACATCTGGATGAAGCGGCGGTAGCTGTCATAGGCGAAGCGGCGGTCGCCCGACAGCTTGGCCAGGCCCTCGACGGTCTCGTCGTTGAGGCCCAGGTTCAGAACCGTGTCCATCATGCCCGGCATCGAGGCCCGGGCGCCCGAACGCACCGAGACCAGCAGCGGGTTTTCCGGATCGCCGAACTTCTTGCCGGTGAGCTTGCCGATGTAGTCGAGCGCCTTGTCGACCTGCGACTGCAGCTCCTTCGGATAGGTCTTGTCGTTGGCGTAGAAGTAGGTGCAGACCGAGGTCGGGATGGTGAAGCCCGGAGGCACCGGC
>CAKZJK010000441.1 GCA_936942565.1 uncultured Caulobacter sp.
CACCCCAACCCCTCCCCGCGAGGGGGAGGGGCGCCCCTCTTCAGGAAATCCCCATGCCCCAATCCCTCACACTGGCCGAGGCCCGGGCGTTCCTGCGCGTCTCCGACGTCGCGGAGGACGCCGTCCTCACCCTCCTGATCGACGCCGCCGAGGCGCGTGTCGCGGCCGCCGCCGGCGTCGCCCTGACCGCCGCCAGCCCCGCGCCGCTGCGCCTCTCCGTCCTGACCCTGGTCGCCCATGCTTATGAACACAAAGACGTCGGCGAGCCCTCGCTGGCCCTCGTCGAGCCGTGGCTGACCCCTTACCGAAAGGCGCGGCTGTGACCGACAAGCCCCTGATCGACGCCCTGGTCGCGACGCTGAAAGCCGCGCCCGCCGTCACCGCCATCGCCGGCCAGCGCGTCCACGCCACGGCGCCGCGCCTGCCGACCTATCCCTGCGTCGTCGTCACCCGCTCGGAGGGCCGTCCGGTCTCCGAGGGCGACGCGATCGAGCACCTGCTGACCCTCACCTGCGCCAGCCGCTTCGGCGGACCGGAGGAGGCGCGGGCCCTGGTCGCCGCCGTCCGCGCGGCGCTGCACGACGCCCGGCCCGCCCTGAGCGGCCGTCGGCTCGTCAACCTGCGCGTCCCCTATGCCGACTGCTTCACCGGCGCCGACCGCGAGACCAC
Organism: uncultured Caulobacter sp.; assembly: GCA_936942565.1. Taxonomy (GTDB): domain Bacteria; phylum Pseudomonadota; class Alphaproteobacteria; order Caulobacterales; family Caulobacteraceae; genus Caulobacter. The sequence continues at coordinate 670 of CAKZJK010000441.1, forward strand.
GCTGGGGATCGTCCGCGTGCGAGCGGTCACCGAAACCCTCTAGAACAAGGAGCTCCTCATGGCCGCCCAAGCCGGCAAGGACATGCTGCTGAAGATCAGCGACGGGGCCCAGACCCCCACCTTCCACACCGTCGCGGGCCTGCGCGCCCGCACGCTCAGCCTCAACGCCAAGACCATCGACGCCACCGACAGCGACAGCACCGGCCGCTGGCGCGAGCTGTTGGCCGGGGCGGGGGTCAAGTCGGTGGCCGTGTCGGGCTCGGGGATCTTCCGCGACGCCCCCTCCGACGCCCAGGTGCGGACGAGCTTCTTCGACCAGTCGGCGCGGACCTGGCGGCTGGTGATCCCGGACTTTGGTCAGCTGGAAGGCCCGTTCCTGGTCGCCGCCCTGGAGTACGCCGGCGACCACGACGGCGAGGCCTCGTTCGCCATCAGTCTAGCCAGCGCCGGGGCGGTGACGTTCACGGCGATCTGATTCAGCAAGCGCCCCCTCCGTCACGCGACGTTGTCGCGCGCCACCTCCCCCGCTTCGCGGGTGAGGAGGACTTCATCCTCCCCCGTGC
>CAKZJK010000442.1 GCA_936942565.1 uncultured Caulobacter sp.
GGCCGACCGTAACTCCATGTGGGTGCGCCTGGCCGACGAAAGCGTCTGCATCGGCCCGGCTCCGGCCGCCAAGAGCTACCTGAATATCCCGTCGATCATCGCGGCCGCCGAGATCACCGGCGCCCAGGCGATCCACCCGGGCTATGGCTTCCTGTCCGAGAACGCCCGCTTCGCCGAGATCATCGGCGCGCACGGCTTCACCTTCATCGGCCCGAAGCCCGAGCACATCCGGATGATGGGCGACAAGATCACCGCCAAGCAGGCCGTGAAGGACGCCGGCATTCCGGTCGTTCCCGGCTCGGACGGCGGCGTCTCGACCGAGGAAGAGGCCTTCGAGGCCGCCGAGAAGATCGGCTTCCCCGTGCTGATCAAGGCCGCCGCCGGCGGCGGCGGTCGCGGCATGAAGGTCGCCCAGACGCGTGAAGACTTGGCCGAAGCGGTCTCGACCGCCCGCGCCGAGGCCCGCGCCGCCTTCGGCGACGACACGGTCTACATGGAGCGCTACCTCCAGAAGCCGCGCCACATCGAGCTGCAGGTGATCGCCGACAGCCATGGCAACGTGGTGCACCTGGGCGAGCGCGACTGCTCGCTGCAGCGCCGTCACCAGAAGGTGCTCGAAGAAGCCCCCTCGCCCGCCCTGTCCGCCGAGGGCCGCGCCAAGATCGGCAAGGTCGTCGTCGATGCGGTCAAGGCTATCGGCTACCTGGGCGTCGGAACCATCGAGTTCCTGTGGGAGAACGACGAGTTCTTCTTCATCGAGATGAACACCCGCCTGCAGGTCGAGCACCCGGTCACCGAAGCCATCACCGGCATCGATCTGGTGCGCGAGCAGATCCGCATCGCCGCCGGCCTGCCGCTGTCGTTCACCCAGGAAGACGTCGTCTTCGAGGGTCACGCCATCGAGTGCCGGATCAACGCCGAGAACGCGCGGACCTTCACGCCCTCGCCGGGCACGATCACCGACTTCCACGCCCCTGGCGGCCTGGGCGTCCGCCTGGATTCGGCGATCTACACCGGCTACGCGATCCCGCCCTACTACGACAGCCTGATCGGCAAGCTGATCGTGCACGGCCGCGACCGCGCCGAGTGCATCGCGCGCCTGAAGCGCTGCCTGGCCGAAATGGTCGTCGGCGGCGTCGAGACCACGATCCCGCTGTTCCAGGATCTCCTGGTGCAGCCCGACATCCTGGCCGGCGACTACGACATCCACTGGCTGGAGCGCTGGATCAAAGCCCAGGAAGCCTAACTCAGGCTTGAGCATGGAAGACGCCTTCACGGTCGACGACCTGATCGCCTGCTACGCGCGTGGCGTCTTCCCCATGGCCGACGCCCGCGAGGACGAAAGCCTCTTCCTGATCGATCCCGAGCGGCGGGGTATCC
>CAKZJK010000443.1 GCA_936942565.1 uncultured Caulobacter sp.
TACGATGAGTGCCAGCGCTCGACGACGCAGCGCGGCACGGGCGGCGGCCTGGCCGGCGCCGGCATCGGCGCTGCGATCGGCAGCGGCGTCGCGGCCAAGGGCGCGCGCACCGAAGGCGCCGTGCTGGGTGGCCTGCTGGGCGCTTTCATCGGCACGAACGTCGGCAAGAACTCGGCCGCCTGCACGCCTGGCCGCGCTCCGCCGCCCCCTCCTCCGCCGCCGGTGGCCTACAACGAGCCCGCGCCGCCTCCGCCGTCCTCGTATGACGACGCTCGCCGCGACGCCGAGCGCGACAGCTACTACGAGCGCAGCTACGAACGTCACGAAGGTTATCGCGTCGCCGATCGCCCGCAGGCCGACATCAACGGCTGCACCCTGGCCGAAAGCCCGATCTATCTGCCCGACGGCCGCGTCCAGAAGCGCTTCGTGCGCGTCTGCCCGGACGCCAACGGCAAGTACCAGGTCGTCGACTAAGCGACCCCAATATTTTGGAAGACTGCCTTGTGGAAGACGATCGGCCGTTCCCTCGGGAGCGGCCGATTTCTTTTCAGCCCTTGGTCGCCCAGACCAGACGCTCGACTTGGCCCTCGCCGCCGGTGATCGGGCTTTCGGCGAGGCCCTTCGCGGACCAGCCCGCCCCTTCCAGAAAGTCGACGATCTCGCGCTCGACCCGGGCGATGACCTCGGCGTCCTTGACCAGCCCGCCCTTGCCGACGTGCTCGCGGCCGGCCTCGAACTGCGGCTTGATCAGCGCCACGAGATCAGCGCCCGGCGCCGCCAGGCCCAGGGCGGCCGGCAGCGCCTTGGTCAGCGAGATGAAGCTGACGTCGCTCACGACGAGCATCGGCGCTTCCGGGATCGTGTCGGCGTCCAGCGCCCGCGCGTCGACGCCGGACAGGTCCACGACCCGATCATCGGCCTTGAGCTTGGCGTGAAGCTGATCGCGCCCGACATCCACGGCGAACACCTTGGCCGCCCCGCGCGATAGCAGGACCTCGGTGAAGCCCCCCGTGGAGGCGCCGATGTCCGCCGCGATCCGGCCCTCGACCGCGATCGGCCACAGGTCCAGCGCGTGGACCAGCTTCAGCGCGCCACGTCCCACCCAGGGGTGGGCGGCCTCGGCCACGATCTCGGCGGCCTCGTCGACGCTTTCCGAAGGCTTGGCGACCGCCCTGCCCGCCACGGTCACGCGCCCCGCCTCGATGGCCGCGCGGGCCTTGGCGCGGCTGTCGAAGACGCCCCGCTCGACGAGCAGCTGATCGATACGCTTGCGGGCCACGACGCCTCCCCAAAACCGAAGGGCCGCCCTTTAGCACGGGCTTGCGGCCAAGGTCTCTTCCGGGCCAACTTAACGGCGATCACCGGCGCGTCAGATGCCGGCCAATGGGAGTGAACAATCCATGCGTTTCAGCCGCCGCGGCCTCCTGGCCGCCACCGCCGCGATCGCGGCCGCCCCTTCGGCCTTCGCCAAGCCCAAGTCGTCCGCCGCCCCCGCGCCGTGGACGCCCGACGCCACCGAGCTGGCCGGCCGGATCGGCCGCAAGGAGGTCAGCGCGGCCGAACTGGTCGAGGCGGCGATCCAGCGGATCGAGACGCTGCAGCCGCAAGTCCAGGCCCTGGTCGCCTCCGACTTCGAGCGCGCGCTGGACAAGGCCAAGGCCGGTAAGCTCTCTGGCCCGTTCGCGGGCGTGCCTTTCCTGGTCAAGGACCTCGATCCCTACAAGGGCCTGCCGACGCGCTATGGCACGCGCGTCACCTTGGGCGCCAAGCCCGACAAGGAGCAGACGGCCTATATCGACGCCTTCGACGCGGCGGGCCTGATCACGCTCGGCAAGTCGGCGACGCCGGAATACGGCTTCCTGCCGACGACCGAGCCGATGGGCTTTTTGCCCACGCGCAATCCCTGGAACACCCAGCACTCGTCGGGCGGCTCGTCCGGCGGCGCGGCGGCGGCCGTGGCCTCGGGCATGGTGGCCATCGCCCACGCCAGCGATGGCGGCGGCTCGATCCGCATCCCGTCGGCCAACTGCGGTCTGTTCGGCCTGAAGCCCTCGCGCGGACGGATGATTCCCAATCGCCCGAGCAGCTGGGGCATCGACCTGTCGGTCTCGCACGTCCTGACCCACAGCGTCCGAGACTCGGCGGCCATGTTCGCCGCGACCGAGCGGACGGACGGCGCCGCGCCGTTCAAGCCGATCGGCATGATCGGCCAGCCTCTGAAGAAGAAGCTGAAGATCGGTCTCGTGATGAACGGTGGCACGGGCCTGGCGCCCGATCCCGAGGTGCGGACCGCCGTCGAGAACGCCGCCAAGCTGCTACGGGACCTGGGTCACCGGGTCGAGCCCACGAACCTTCCGATGGACGGCGCCCAGTTTGGCCAGGACTTCACCGTGCTCTGGGCCAGCGGCGCGGCCGAACTGGTCGCGGGCGTCACCAAGGCGATCGGCGGCAAACCGGACGCCAGCGTGCTCGAGCCCTTTACCCTGGGCATGGCCGAACTGGTCGGCAAGCTGCCCAAGGACGCCCTGCCCGCCGCCATGAAGCGGCTGAACGCCACAATCGGCGCCTATGACGCCTGGCTGACGAAGTACGACGTCATCCTGTCGCCGGTGCTGGGCAAGCCGCCGGTCGAGCTGGGCTACGTCGCCGGCTGGGTTCCGTTCGAGGAGCTGCAGGCGCGGCTGATGGCCTATGTCGGCTACACCCCGGTGCAGAACGTCGCCGGCGCGCCCGCCATGAGCGTGCCGCTGCATTGGACGGCCAATGGGCTGCCGGTCGGAGTGCAGTTGGCGGGCCGGTTGGGCGCCGAAGCGACGCTACTCGGGCTGGCCTATCAGCTGGAAGAGGCCCAGCCCTGGGCCCACAAGCGGCCGCCGGTGAGCGCGTAAACTCCTACCCCGCCTTCCTCGCCCTTGTGGCGAGGACCAAAGGTCGGGCTGGCTCGGAACGAAAAAGGGGCGCTCCGCCAATCTGGAGCGCTCCTTCATTCTTTCAGGCGGCTGAACCATGGGTCCTGGGCACAAGGCCCAGGAAGGCGTTCGGGGTAAGCCGCCTTACCCCTCCACGAACACCTTCTTCAGCTCGTTCTTCATGATCTTGCCGTTGGCGTTGCGTGGCAAGGTCTCGTGCCAGAACACCACCTTCACCGGCACCTTGAAGGCGGCAAGGCGGTCGGCGACGAAGGCGCGTAGCTCGGCCTCGCTGGCTTCGGCGCCAGGTTTCAGCGTCACCACCGCGGCGGGCTCCTCGCCCAAACTCTTGTGCGGGATGCCGACCAGGGCCGCGTCCATCACGGCCGGATGGTCGTAGAGGCAGTTCTCGACCTCGATGCAGTAGATGTTCTCGCCGCCGCGGATGAGCATGTCCTTGGCGCGGTCAATGATGAAGCAGAAGCCCTCGGCGTCGAGGCGGGCCAGGTCGCCGGTCCGCACCCAGCCATCGACGAAGGTCTGGGCCGTGGCCTCGGGCTTGTTCCAATAGCCGCGCACGACTTGCGGCCCCTTGCACCACAGCTCGCCGACCTCGCCGATCGGCAGCTCGCGATATGGCGCCTCGACGGTCATGATCTTCAGGTCGGTGACGGGCACGGCCGGACCGCAGCTGTCGGGACGGTTCTCGTAGTCCTCGGCCGAGTTGCTGGTCGCCGTGGCCGAGGTCTCGGTCATGCCCCAGCCGTTGCCGGGCGAGGACTTGGGCCAGATCTCCTTGATCTTGCGCACCAGCTCCGGCGCCGAGGGCGCGCCGCCATAGGCCACCGCCTCGATCGACGAGAGGTCGTACTTGTCGCGGTTCGGGTGCTCGATGATCTGCCAGGCGATGGTCGGCACGCCGCCCATCTGGGTCAGCTTCTCGTCCTGGATCACCTGCATCGCCCGCTCGGGATCCCACTTGCGCATCATGACGAGCTTTGCGCCGCCGAACAGCGAGGGGTTCAGCACCGCGAAGCAGCCGGTGGCGTGGAAGAACGGCACCGACAGCAGCGCGCCCTTCTGCGGCGCGCTGGGATCGGGCTGCGGCGGCGCCTCGCCCCGGCGCAGGAAGGCGCGCGCTCCGGCTGCGGCGGCGGCGAAGATGTTGCTGTTGATGTTGCGATGGGTGGCGATCGCGCCCTTGGGCTTACCCGTGGTGCCCGAGGTGTAGAAGATCGTCGCGTCGTCGTCGGCCGCCAGCTCGACCGCCGGCAGGGGCTTGGCTTCCAGCGTCGCCCAGTCGTTGGCCCCGCCGATCACCGCCTCCAGATGGACGACGTACGGATGGCTGATCTCTTCGGGCGAGCGGCTGACATAGACGCGCCGCAGCTCGGGGCAGTTGTGCAGATGCTCGGCCAGGCGCTCGTAGCGCTCGACGTCGACGATGGCGACCTTGGCGCCGGAGTCGACCAGGCCATATTCCAGCTCCGGTCCCGTCCACCAGGCGTTCAGCGGCGTGACGATCGCGCCCAGGGTCATCCCCGCGTAGAAGGCCACCGGCCATTCGGGCACGTTGCGCATCACGATGGCGACGCGGTCGCCCTTTTGCACGCCAAACGCTTGCAGCTCGGCGGCCATGTGGGTCACGGCGCGGTAGAAAGCCTCGAAGCCGACCCGCTCGTCCTCGTGGACCATGAAGATCTTTTCGCCGTGGGTGCGGCCCATCAGCAGGGTCTCGCGCAGGGTCGGCGGGGCGTTCTTCCAGACCCGGGTCTTCACGCCCCGGATCTCGACCTCCTCCATCTCGCCCGGCGTGCCCGGCTGGGTGATCAGCGCATAGGCTTGCTGGACCGACATGGCGGGCCACGGAATGGGCTTGGAGGCGGTGGCCTGGGTCATGATGCTTACTCTCCCGGTGTGTCGCGCCTTTTTGAGCGAGCGCGTTCATCGCCCAGAGAGCACAGCCGGAAGCCGGATGCAAACGTACGTTTGACGCTAGGAGATCATCGATAAGTTATAAGCCCGACCCGGCTATTTCTTGAGCTTCTCCAGCCGCTGGACAGCGTTCTTGTTAGCAGGGTCGAGAGCCAGTGACTTCTCGTAGGCCGCGATGGCCGAAACGGTGTCGCCATTCGCGGCGTAGGCCTCGCCCAGGCTGTCGAAGGCGTTGCCGCTGGCCGGGTTGAGGTCGGCCGTCAGCTTCAGCACGGCCAGGGCCGAACGCGGCTTGCCGAAGGCCAGCAGACGATAGCCCCAGTCGTTCAGCTCATGCTCATCGGCGGTGAAGCCTGGGTTGGCGGCGCGAAACCGGGTGACCGTCGCGGCCGGATCGAGACCCTCCTGCCCGCTCAGCGCGGCGCGCAGGGCCGGCGCGCCTGTCAGGCTCATGCCGGGGATGAAGCCCTGGGCGATCTCGTCGATCAGATCCTCGGGCGCGGAGCCCGCCAGGTTGGTCAGGATCACGACCCCGACCTTGTCGTCCGGATAGAGATAGACCGCCGAGCGGCTGCCGCCGGTCATGGCCACGGCGCGGTGCGCGGGCCGATCCAGCACCAGCCAGCCCATGCCCCATTGGCCGAGCTTGCCATCATTGTAGGCGACCGGCGTCCACATGGTCGCCTTGGCGGCGGGCTTCAACAGCGTTTCGCCCTGCACGGCGATCAGCCAGCGGGCCATGTCGTCGGCGGTGCTGACGATACCGGCCGCCGCCCGGTGCAGCGGCGAGAAGATCTCGGTCCGGACCGTGGGTTGATCGGGCTGGGCCTTGCGATAGCCGTAAGACACGACCCGCCCAGCATCGACGTCGCGCGTATCGCCAAAGCCGCTATGGCTCATGCCTGCCAGGGCGAACTGCTCGTCGGCCAAGGTGGCGTCGCGCGGCCGGCCGCGCAGGCCGTTGATGGCCATCTGGACCAGCGCATAGTTGGTCTGGTTGTACTCGAACCGCTGGCCAGGCGGGAACCGGATCGGCTTGGCCAGGGTCACCGTCCAGGCGGCGCTCCCGTCGCCGTCGCTGTCGTCGAAATCCGGCAGGCCAGAGGTATGGCTGAGCAGGCGGCGAACCGGGATGCCGCGCCAGGCCTCCGGCAGATCATCCACGTAGGTTCCGATCGGCGCGGCAAGATCCAGTCGGCCGGCCTCCACCTCGCGCATGGCGGCGACGCCCGTGAACGCCTTGGTGATCGAGTTGATCGGAAACCGGGTCATCGGCGTCACCCGAGTCTGCTTGGCGAGATCGGCCATGCCGTAGGCGCGCGACATGACGATCTTGCCGTCCTTGATCACGGCGATCTGCAAACCGGGGATGTGCTGCTCGGTCATGGCGCGGCGGACGATGGCGTCGGCGCGCTCGACCGCATCCGGCGCGGCCTGGGCGCCGCTGAAGGACAGGCCGAGTATCAGAATTCCCAGGCTAAGACCCTTGGCCGCCATGATCACGCTCCCTCAATGCGATGGGAACAGATCAGCGATGCGTGCCTTGGCCCAGTTAATCCTTGGTCATGTCGCGCCCAAGAAAAAGGGCGGCGCTCCGAGAAGACACCGCCCTTCCATGCTCGCTCGCGCGGAGCCCTACCCCACCGACGCCAGTCGGCTGAGCGCGGCTTCCAGCTTGGCCTTGGCCGCCTCGGCCTCGGCCAGGCGTTCGCGGTTCTCCTCGACGACCTCTTCCTTGGCGCGGGCCAGGAAGTCGGGATTGCCGAGCTTCTTGCCCACCTTCTCGATCTCGCCGACGTGGCCGGCGATCTCTTTCGTCAGGCGCGCCTTTTCGGCCGCCAGATCGATGAAGTCGGCGATGGCCAGGGCGCCGGTCGCCTCGCCCATCACGATCGGGACCGAGCCGGCCGGCGCCGCGTCGGCCTCGCGGGCGCTGTCGAGGCGCGCCAGGGTCAGCAGCAGGTCGCGGTGGCGCGCCAAGCGCGCCTTGGTCTCGGGACCAGCGCCCACGACGGTCAGAGCCGGCTTGGCCGACGGCGGCACGTTCATCTCGGCGCGGATCGAGCGGATCTCGCCAACGGTCTCGACCAGCCAGCCGATCTCGGCCTCGGCCTCGGCGTCGATCCAGCTTTCCGGCAGGTCCGGCCACTGGGCCGAGATCAGCATGCTCTCGCGAGCCGGGCCGAAGAATTCGGCGGTCTTCTGCCACAGCTCCTCGGTGATGAACGGCATCACCGGATGCAGCAGCTTCAGGATCACGTCCAGCGCCCAGGCCGCGGTGGCGCGGGTCTCGGCCTTGGCCGCCGCGTCATCGCCGTTCAGGATCGGCTTGGCCAGCTCCAGGTACCAGTCGCAGAAGACGTTCCAGACGAAGCGGTAGAGCGCGCCGGCCGCCTCGTCGAACGACGGGGCTTCCAGGGCCTTGGTCACCTCGGCCACGGTCTTGACCGTCTCGCCGCGGATCCACTTGTTGATCGGCTGCTGGACAGTGGCCGGATCGAAGCCCTCGACGCGGACGCATTCGTTCATCTGGGCGAAGCGCGAGGCGTTCCACAGCTTGGTGCCGAAGTTGCGATAGCCCTCGATGCGCTGCTTGGAGAGCTTGATGTCGCGCGCCTGTCCCGACATCGCCGTCAGGGTGAAGCGCACCGCGTCGCAGCCCAGTTCGTCGATCAGGATCAGCGGATCCATCACGTTGCCCTTGGACTTGCTCATCTTGGCGCCCTTCTCGTCACGGACGAGGGCGTTGATGAACACCTGCTTGAACGGGGCTTCGCCCATGAAGTGGATGCCCATCATCATCATCCGGGCGACCCAGAAGAAGATGATGTCAAAGCCGGTGACCAGGGTGCTGGTCGGGTAGAACTTGGCGAGGTCCGCTGTCTTTTCGGGCCAGCCCAGGGTCGAGAAGGGCCACAGGGCCGAGCTGAACCAAGTGTCGAGGACGTCCTCGTCCTGCGTCAGGACGACATCAGCGCCGAACTGGGCCTTGGCGGCGGCGTAGGCGGCTTCCTCGGTCTCCTCGACGAAGATCGAGCCTTCCGGCCCAAACCACGCCGGAATGCGGTGCCCCCACCAGAGCTGGCGCGAGACGCACCAGGGCTCGATGTTGCGCAGCCATTCGAAATAGGTCTTCTCCCAGTGCTTGGGCTCGAAGACCGTCTCGCCGCTCTCGACCGCCTTCAGCGCCGGCTGGGCCAGGGTCTTGGCGTCGACGTACCACTGGTCGGTCAGGAAGGGCTCGATGACCACGCCCGAACGGTCGCCGTGCGGGACCATGTGCTTGGTCTTCTCGATCTCCTTCAGCCAGCCCTCTTCCTCGGCGCGGGCGACGATGGCCTTGCGCGCGACGAAGCGGTCCATGCCGACGTACTCGGCCGGAACGTTCTCGTTCAGCTTGGCGTCGACCGTCAGGATGTTGATGGCTTCGAGGCCCGCGCGCTTGCCAACGCCGAAGTCGTTGAAGTCGTGGGCGGGCGTGATCTTCACCGCGCCCGAGCCCTTGGTCGGGTCGGCGTAGTCGTCGGCGACGATCGGGATGCGGCGGCCGACGATCGGCAGGGTCACGAACTTGCCGACCAGGCTCTTGTAGCGCTCGTCATCGGGATGCACCGCGACGCCGGTATCGCCCAGCATCGTCTCCGGACGCGTGGTCGCCACGACGATGTAGTCGCGGGTCTCGTATTCGGTCGGCTTGCCGTCCTCGTCGAAGGCGATCGGATGCTGGTAGGTCACGCCATCGGCCAGCGGATAGGCGAAGTGCCAATAGGCGCCGTCGACCTCCTTCTGCTCGACCTCGAGGTCGGAGATGGCGGTCTGGAACTGCGGGTCCCAATTGACCAGGCGCTTGTCGCGGTAGAGCAGGTTCTGCTTGTGGAGCTGGACGAACACCTTGCGGACGGCGGCCGACAGCCCCTCGTCCAGGGTGAAGCGCTCGCGCGACCAGTCGCAGCTGGCGCCCAGGCGGCGCAGCTGGTTGGTGATGGCCCCGCCGCTTTCGGCCTTCCATTCCCAGACCTTGGCGACGAACGCGTCACGGCCCATGTCGCGGCGGCCGATATTGCCGGCGGCGGCCAGCTGGCGCTCGACGACCATCTGGGTGGCGATGCCCGCGTGGTCGGTGCCCGGCAGCCATAGGGCGGCCTTGCCGCGCATGCGGTGGAAGCGGGTCAGCACGTCCTGCAGCGTGTTGTTCAGCGCGTGGCCGATGTGCAGCGAGCCCGTCACGTTCGGCGGCGGGATCACGATGACGAACGGCTCGGCGTTCGGATCCTCGACGGGCTTGAAGGCCCCGGAGGCCTCCCAGGCGGCGTACAGGCGGGGTTCGACGGATTTGGGATCGAAGGTCTTTTCGAGCATGGCGGTGGGGATATGCCATCTGCGGCCCGCGCGGGGAACCGGCGGGGCCTGGATTTGTGGGGTAATTCGCAACGAAAAAGGCGGCCGCCACGGCGACCGCCTTGATTTTCGGAGTTTTCGAAGACGTCTAGGGGCGACCGCGAGCGATCCGCTGGACTTCTTCCTCGACCTTGGTCTCGACGATGCGCGGCAGGTTCTGGTCCAGCCACTCCTTGAGCAGCGGACGCAGCAACTCGCGTACGACATCCTCCAGCGTGCGGCCGTCCTTGGGCATCAGCAGGGCCGAGCTCAGGCTGCCGAACGCCGAGGCGGCGGCCGAGGCGGCCTGATCGCCCACGAGGTTATCGGCCGCTTCCTGGCGATCGAAGCCTTGCGCGGACGGCGGGGCGGGCTCGGGCTCCGCCGGCGGCGGATAGACGTCAATGTCACCGACGGTTTCGAGCGGCGGCTCGGGCTCGGGCTCGGGTTCCGGCGCGATCGGATCGGTAAGCTCTAGGACTTCCTCGCCATCATCCTCGGCCGCGAACTCCATGGCGGGTTCGGGCTCGGCGAGCGGCTCCGGTTCGGGTTCAGGATCGGACGCGGGGGCCTCCTCGGCCGCAGGCTCCGCCGGCGCGTCATCTTCGGAGATGATGCGCCGGATGGAGGCGAGGATTTCCTCCATCGTGGGTTCTTGAGAGCTCTGATCGGACATGTGCGGGGGCCGTCGCAATAAATACGAATCTGTACGCGCCTCGCGGCGCCTTAAACCGCGATGGTGCAGACTTGAGCAGGTTAAGCAAGCTTAAGGATAAGCCGTGGGCTGAAACGACGCGGGAGCCCGCGTCTACTTCGACCCGCTTTGAGCTTTGACCGACGGCGCGCCGACCTTGTCGACGGCTTGAACCACCGGCTCCCACGGAACCCAGCCAACGCTGTGCGTGACTCGGCCGTACGAGACCTTCGGATCATAGGCCGTCGTCGACGCCGACAGCTTGGTGACGCCCAGCTGGCCCATGGCCTGCAGCACCACGGCGCTCGCCACATATTCGTCACGGCGGGCGCCGACCAAGGCCAGCTCGGCGTTGGAGAGTTCGAGCTGGGCGTTCAGCACGTCCAGCGTCGTGCGCAGGCCGACCTGCTGCTCCTGGCGCACGCCCTCGAAGGCGATGCGCGTGGCGCGGACCTGCTCCTCGTTCGAGACCAGGTTGGCGCGCGACGCCAGCAGGTTGCTCCAGGCGTTCGAGACTTGCTGGATCGCGGCGCGCTTGGCGCTCTCGGTGGCGGCGCGGGCGGCGTTCTCGCGCTCGCTGGCGGCGCGGACCTGCGAGGTCGTCAGGCCGCCGGTGAAGATCGGGATCGAGGCGGTGATCGCGCCCGAAACGGTACGGTCGTAGTCGTCGAACTGACTGCCGACGCCCGAGCGCTTGTCGGCGGCGTAGCCCAGCGAGGCGCGGGCCGAGACGGTCGGACGATAGCCGGCCTTGGCGACGGCGACGCGAGCGGCGGCGGCTTCCTCGGTGTAGCGGGCCGAGGTCACGCCGGGGTTGGCGGTTTGGGCCGCCTCGAAGGCTTGATCGACCGAGGCGGGCAGCAGGGTCGCCAGGCTAGGCTCCGGCGCCAGTTCGGCCGGCGTCTGGCCGACCACCGCGGCGTAGGCGGCGCGGCTGACTTCCAGCTGCGCCTGGGCCGAAGACAGGCCCGCCTTGGCGGACGCCAGGCGCGCTTGCGACTGGGCGACGTCGGTGCGGGTGATCTCGCCCACGTCGAAGCGGGCGTTGGATTCGTCGAGCTGACGCTGCAGAACCGCCACGTTCTCCTTGGCGATACGCAGGCGCTCCTGATCGCGGCGGACATCGACATAGGCCTGGACGACGTTGACCAAGACGCTCTGCTCGACCGACCGCAGGCTCTCGCGCGCGGCCAGCACGTCGGCCTCGGCGGCGCTGAGGTTGGCGCTGGCGCGACCGCCCGTGTAGAGCGGCTGGCTGATCGAGAGCGAAGCGCTGCTGCCCGAGGCCTTCACGTCGGCTCCGGTGTCGGGGCTGGTCTTCGAACCGGTGACGTCCAGTTCGCCGCCGACCGTCGGGCGGAAGCCCGTCTTGGCCTGAACGACGCCTTCGTCGGTGATCCGGGTGCTGGCCCGCTGCTGCTGCAGGGTCGGGTTGGTCTGGTAGGCCAAGGCGATCGCGTCGGCCAGGGTTTCGGCGTGAGCGGCGGAAAACACGCCCGCCATCAGGCCGGCGCTGCAAGCGGCGGCCAGCAATCCGGCCCGTCGACGGTTCGACATCTAGGTTCTATCCCCAATCACGCGAAGCTCGCGTACCACACTATGAGGCGTGTAAGTCGGACCGCCAGCCGTCGCTAGTTAAGCTTTTTTCACGCGGACGTTGCGACGCCCGCCCGCGCGAAGCCGCCTAGAAGCTGAAGCCGGCCTCGACCTCGAAGCCCGCCAGGATCGGCGGCGAGGCGTCGAAGGACTGGCGACACCCCACGCCGTCCTCGGCGCGGACGTAGACGACGGCGCGGCCGACCGGACCGGTGCGCTCGATCACGCCCAGACGACCGCCAACGGCCAGGGCGTCCCGCCAAGACTTCGGCGTGACGCTAACGGCGCCCTCGCAGACGATGACATCGTAGCCGGCGCCGGGGACGGCCTTCAGGTCTTCGCCTTCCAGACGGGTCACCGACAGGCCCATGGCCTCCAGCACGGCGGCCGCGTACGGCGCGGCGATGGCCAGGGCCTTCTCGCCCTCGCGCGGCTTCAGGTTCTGCAGCAGCTTGCCCACTTCGCGCGGACGCAGCAGCCAGCGGCCAGGCGCGTATTCGACGTCGGCGTCGGCATAGGCCAGATAGGCCTTCGAGGCTGGAACAAGAGCCTCGCGCGCCACCACCCGCAGGGCGTCCTGCAGCGGCAGGTCGGTGACGTCGGCGGTGCGAATCTGGCTCTCGACCATGTTCAGCCGCGCGGCGGCGAAGTCGGTGCTCATGGAATCCCTCGAAGGACTTGGACTTTCGAGCAGGCTTATAGGTCCGCCGATCGTCCGAACGCAATGCGATCACGTGGCGCGGATGGGTTTAAGCGCCGTTCGCGAAGGCCTTAAAAGCGCCAAGCGGACCGGAGAGGATCAAGGAAAGAGCAAAACAACGCCGTTTTGGGGCGCTCGGTGTCCCTTGTCACGCGAGCGCGATTGATCGCCGCGGATTTATGGTAAAGATAGCTCTACCGTTGGTGCTCACCTTAGGGGGGAAGCCCGAACTTTTCGGCTTCGTGAGGTTGTTGCCATGCTTAACGCGAATGTCGTGGTCGTCGGAGCGATCGCAGCGCTTGTCGTCATCTATTTCCTGCCGCGCATCAACACCGCGGCGCGTAAGGCCTATAGCCGCTGGCGGCGGCACAGGCGCGATCTGCGCCTAGAGCGTGAACGTCTTGAGCGCGAGGAACGCCTGGCGCGCATGACGCGTCACACCTCAGCTCAATAGGCCGCGACGCAATAAGGCCACACAAAGGCTAAGAGGCGGAACAAAAGGCGCGTTTCGGGACTCATCTGGTGCGGTCTAGCACCGCTCCCAGTTCCTCGCCCCAAGGTCCGCCGCATGAAGATCGCCCAGATCACGCCTCTGTACGAGGCCGTTCCCCCGCGCCTCTATGGCGGCACCGAGCGCGTTGTCGCTCACCTCACCGACGCCCTCGTCGACCTCGGTCACGAGGTCACGCTGTTCGCCAGCGCCGAGGCCCAGACCAAGGCCAAGCTGGTGGCCGTGCGCGACCAGGCGATCCGGCTGGACCCCGCGCCGCTGAAGTCGGACCTCGCGGCCCACATGGCCCAGATCGCCGAGGTCCGGGCGATGGCGAACGATTTCGACATCATCCACTTCCACACCGACATGATCCACTTTCCGTTCTTCGCCGACCGGGCGGAGAACACCCTGACCACCTTGCACGGTCGCCTCGACCTCAAGGACCTGCCCGGCGTGTACAAGCGCTGGCCACAGTTCCCGCTGGTTTCGATCAGCGATGACCAGCGCCGCCCCTTGTCGTTCGCCAACTGGGCCGGCACCGTCCATCACGGCATGAACGCCGACATCTATGGCTACTCCGAAAAGAGCGACGGCTATCTGGCGTTCCTGGGCCGCATCTCGCCCGAGAAGCGCCCGGACCGCGCCATCATGCTGGCCAAGCGCCTCGGCAAGCGTCTGAAGATCGCCGCCAAGGTCGACGCCGCCGACCGCGCCTACTTCGAGGACAAGATCGCGCCGATGATTCTGGGCGAGCCTCTGATCGAATTCGTCGGCGAGATCGGCGACAGCGAGAAGTCGGCCTTCCTGGGCGGCGCGGACGCCCTGCTCTTCCCGATCGATTGGCCCGAGCCCTTTGGCCTGGTGATGATCGAGGCCATGGCCTGCGGGACCCCGGTCGTCGCCTATCGCTGCGGCTCGGTGCCCGAGGTGATCGAGCAAGGCGTCACCGGCTTCATCGTCGATAACGACGATCAGGCGCTCGAGGCGATCAAACAGGTCGAAAGCTTGGATCGAAAAGCGGTGCGGCAGCGTTTCGAGCAGAGGTTCTCGTCCGAGGCCATGGCTCGCCGTTACGTCGCCCTCTACGAGAGGCTGCGCGACGGCGCCGCCGTGTACCCGTCCTTGGTCGAGCTCGCCGCGAGCGCATGACATGAAGGAGGGGCTATGGAGAGCTTCGCGCCGGCCATCGAAGAGCCGGTCGATTACGGTGTGACGGCGGAGGTCCGCGCGCCGCAAAATCTCTACGCCCTGAAGGACAAGGACACCTTCATCGTCGCGGACCAGTTCGGCGATATCGCCGGACTGGGCGACGGCCTTTTCCACAACGACACGCGAATCCTGTCGTTCTATCGGCTGACGCTGGGTGGCCACGCGCCGTCCCTTCTGTCGGCGGCCGTGGCCCACGACAATGTCTTCTTCACCTGCAACGCCACCAACCAGGCCCTGCCCTATCCGGGCGGGCCCATGGGGCCGCCGGGCGTGCTGCATATCGAGCGCAAGCGGTTCCTGTGGGGCGAGCGCCTCTACGAGCGGATCCGCTGCGTGAACTACAGCCGCGATCTCGTGCTGCTGCCGATGGCGATCGAGTTCGACGCGGATTTTCGCGACATGTTCGAGGTGCGCGGGACGAAACGCGCCCGTCGCGGCGTGAAGAGCGCGCCGCATGTCGACGGCCGCCGCGTGGCCTACGGCTATGTCGGCCTCGACGGCGTCGAGCGCTCGTCGTTCATCAGCTTCTCCGACGCGCCGTACCGCCTGAGCGCCCACAAGGCGGAGTTCATGTTCAGCCTCAAGGCCGAGGGCGTGACCGAGCTCTATATCGAGATCGGCGCGGTCGATGGTCACGTCCCCAGCCGCGAGCGCTTCCGGGACGCCGCCGCCCGCGCGCGCTGGGACATGCGCGCCCGCCGCCGCCATGGCGCCCGGCTCCACAGCTCCGGTCGCCTGTTCAACGAATGGCTGGGCAAGTCCCGCTCGGACCTGGCCCTGCTGACGACGCGGATGGAGACCGGCCCCTACCCCTATGCCGGCATCCCATGGTTCTCGACCGCCTTCGGCCGCGACGCGATCATCACGGCCTGGCAGATCCTGTGGTTCGAGCCGTCGCTGGCCAAGGGCGTGCTGCGCTATCTGGCGGCGCACCAGGCCCAGGAGCGCTCGGCCTTCCGCGACAGCGCGCCGGGCAAGATCATGCACGAGACCCGCAAGGGCGAGATGCCGGCCCTCGGCGAGGTGCCTTTCGGTCGCTACTACGGCGGCGTCGACACCACGCCGCTGTTCGTGGCGCTGGCCGACGCCTACCAGGCCCGCACGGGCGACGACCGACTGATCGACGAACTCTGGCCCGCGCTGGAGCGGGCCATGCACTGGATCGAGCACGACGGCGACAGCGATGGCGACGGCCTGATCGACTACGCGCGCGGCCAGGACAGCGGCCTTTCGAACCAGGGCTGGAAGGACAGCGAGGATTCGGTGTTCCACATCGATGGCCGCTATCCGTCCGGCCCGATCGCCCTGGTCGAGGTGCAGGGTTACGCCTTCGCCGCCTATCGCGGCATGGCGCGACTGGCCGAACGCCGCGGCGAAATCGGCCAGGCGGCGCTCTGGCGTCAGAAGGCCGAACGCCTGCGTCAGAAAGTCGAGACCCTCTTTTGGATGGAGGAGCGCGGCTACTACGGCATCGCCATCGATGGCCAGGGCCAGCTTTGCCGCGTCCTGTCGTCGAACCCCGGGCATCTGCTGTTCTGTGGCCTGCCGACGCCCGAGCGGGCGCGAAAGGTCTCGGACGAGTTGCTCTCGGGCGCCTTCAACTCGGGCTGGGGCCTGCGCACCCTGGCCTCTGGCGAGGCGCGGTTCAATCCGATCAGCTACCACAACGGCTCGGTCTGGCCGCACGACACCGCCCTGTGCGTGATGGGCCTGTCGCGCTACGGCGAGCGCGACGGGGTCGTGAAGCTGACGGCGGATCTGTTCGAGACCGCCAGCCGGATGGGCATGCGCCTACCCGAGCTGTTCTGCGGCTTCCCGCGCTCTCCCGGCGAGCCGCCGGTGGCCTATCCGGTGGCGTGCCTGCCCCAGGCCTGGGCCGCCGGCTCGGTGTTCATGATGCTGCAGGCGTGCCTGGGCATCACCATCGACGCCAATCGCGGAGAGATCATCTTGGTCGATCCTCGCCTGCCCATCGGCATCGACCG
Organism: uncultured Caulobacter sp.; assembly: GCA_936942565.1. GTDB lineage: Bacteria > Pseudomonadota > Alphaproteobacteria > Caulobacterales > Caulobacteraceae > Caulobacter. The sequence continues at coordinate 15,899 of CAKZJK010000443.1, forward strand.
CCTGCGCGTCGAGCAGCTGCGGGTGGGCGCCGAGAGCGTCGACTTGACGTTCGAGCGCCAGGGCGACCGGGTCACGGTCCACACCGAAGGCGGCGCGCCGATCATGATCCGATCGAAGCCCGTCTGGGAATAAGGGGAAGTGGCTCCGCGGGTAGGATTCGAACCTACGACCAGCCGGTTAACAGCCGGCTGCTCTACCACTGAGCTACCGCGGAACAGGTCGCTCTCAGAAGAGGCCGCGTGATAGCCGCCTCACCGCGGCGATGCAAGCGCCTTGTTCTAAAAAAACAGCCCGGTACGAGACCGGGCTGTGGAAAGTCAGTGATGGTGGTGCGCCTTCAAAGAAGACGCGCGCAGGGTCGGGCGATCGTGGTTAACGAGACCCTAATTCTTAACACCGAGGCGAAAAGGTCGCAGGCCCCTCGCCTCACCCACGCTTGGGGATATCGAGGCCCCGTTGAACCGCCGGCCGAGCCAGGCCTTGCTCCAGCCAGCGCGGGACATGCTTCAAGGCCGCGTAGTCCACCAGATCGCCCGCGCCATAGAAGCCGACGAGGTTGCGCACCCATCCCAGCGTGGCGATGTCGGCGATCGTGTAGTCGTCGCCCATGATCCAGGCTCGGTCGGCCAGACGCCCTTCCAGAACACCCAGCAGTCGTTTCGATTCGGCGGCGTACCGGTCGCGCGGACGCTTGTCCTCGTAGTCCTTGCCCGCGAACTTGTGGAAGAAGCCCAGCTGGCCGAACATCGGCCCGATCGCGGCCATCTGGAAGAAGACCCACTGCAGGGTCTCGTATCGCGCCGCCGGATCGGTCGGCAGGAACTTGCCGCTCTTGTCGGCCAAGTAGATGAGGATGGCGCCGGATTCGAACAGGACCAGCGGCTTTTCGTCCGGGCCGTTGGGATCGATGATCGCCGGGATCTTCCCGTTCGGGTTCAGCGACAGATACTCCGGCTCCCAGGTCTCGTTCTTGCCGATGTCGATCAGATGCGGCTCATAGGCCAGCCCCGTCTCCTCCAGCATGATCGACACCTTCACCCCGTTGGGCGTCGGCAGCGAATAGAGCTGGATCCGGTCGGGATGCTGGGCGGGCCAGCGGCGGGTGATCGGGAAAGCGGACAGATCCGACATGTGGGAGCCTCGTGTTCACTCCAGGTCGGAGCCGCCAGGATTTGGCGTCTCGCGTGACCCATTTCCAGGGCCGGAGCCTACTCAAAACGTGAAGGTTCGCGCTGGGCGTGCTTTCCTCTCGTAATGAACCCGGCTATCGGGAGCCCCCAGGGGGCTACAAGTAAATGGCGAATGCTGACGATCACTGGCCAGAGACGCTAAACCGCGTCGCCGCGATCCTGGATTTCGAACTCACCAACGAAAAGATCGGCGCGAACACCACGAAGCCCAGCTTCAGGATGCGAGCGGTCGCGCCGTCGGACCTTTCCGCCCTGCCGGTGATGGTCGAGACGGCCGTGAGGGCGGGACTTGAGATCGATCGCCTGATCTCACTGCCCGGCCCCGGCGCCTTCGACGGCCAGGCGCGCAAGGTGCGCCAGGCCCTGGCCGAGGCCCTGAACAAGGAGCCGCCCGGCGCCGCCCGCTCGCCGTTCGTCACGGGCTACAAGACCGCCTATCGCGTCGAACTGGCGCGGGTGATCTGGAAAGCCATCGCCGACGCGCCCGTCCGCCGACTGGAAGACCTGGCCCGCGCCCGTCTCGTCTGACGCCTACCAGGCGCCTGTATTGGGCATGGAGGCCCAGGGCTCGGCCGGCGGCAGGCTGCCGTCCTGCAACAGCTCAACGGAGATGCCGTCGGGCGAGCGCACGAACGCCATGTGCCCGTCGCGCGGCGGACGGTTGATCGTGACGCCCATGTCCATCAGGCGCTGGCAGGTCTCGTAGATATCGTCGACGCGATAGGCCAGGTGGCCGAAGTTGCGGCCGCCCTGATAGTCCTCGTCGTCCCAGTTGTAGGTCAGCTCGACCAGCGGAGCCTTGCGCTCCTTGGCCAGCTCCACGTCTTCCGGCGCGGCCAGGAAGACGAGCGTGAAGCGGCCCTTCTCGTTCTCTGTCCGATACATCTCCTGGAGCCCCAGGCCCTGGCAGTAGAACCGCAGCGAGGCGTCCAGATCGCGGACGCGGACCATGGTGTGCAGATAGCGCAAGGGATGCTCCTCTCGAAACCGTCGTCGATATAGTCGCGTCGAGGGACGCGGCGAAGGCCTAAACCGGCGCGCGCTCGCGTGTCTGGCGACGCCAGAGGGCCGCGTACTCGCCGCCGGCCTCCAGCAGCGCCTCGTGCCGCCCGCGCTCGACCACCTTGCCCCGACGAAGCACCACGATCTCGTCGGCGTCGGCGATCGTCGAGAGCCGGTGGGCCACCACCAGGGTCGTCCGCCCGGCCCGCGCCTTGCGCAGAGTGGCCTGGATGGCGGCCTCGGTGCGGCTGTCGAGCGCGCTGGTCGCCTCGTCCAGGATGAGGACGCGCGGCTCGGCCAGCAGAGCGCGGGCGATGCCAACCCGCTGCCGCTCGCCGCCCGACAGCTTCAGGCCGCGTTCGCCGACCTTGGTGGCCACGCCGTCCGGTAGGTTGCGGATGAACTCGCCCAGTTCGGCCGACTCGGCCGCCGCCCAGACCTCGGCATCGGTCGCCTCGGGTCGAGCGAAGGCGATGTTGGCGGCCAGGGTGTCATTGAACAGCGCCACGTCCTGAGGCACCAGCGCCACCGCGCGGCGTAGCGAGGCCTGGGTGAGCGCGCGCAGGTCGTGGCCGTCCAGCGTGATCCGTCCCGCCTGGGGATCGATCATCCGCAGCGCCAGCCGCACCAGGGTGGTCTTGCCCGCGCCCGAGGGGCCGACAATGGCCACGGTCGTTCCAGGCGCGATCGTGAGGGACACATCGGCCAGGCCCTCGGACCGCGCGCCATGGCGGAAGGACACCGTCTCGAACGCCACCGCGCCGCCCCGGTGATCCGCGCTCGGCGGCAGGTCGATGGCGTCGGGCGCGTCCGCCACGTCGGCGCTCTGACGGCGCAGCTCCATCATCGCCTCCATGTCGATCAGCGACTGGCGGATCTCGCGATAGGCGAAGCCGAGGATGTTCAGCGGGGCGTAGAGGTTGATCAGGATCAGGATGGCCGCCGTCACGTCCCCGGGACCGATGCGGCCGGCGGCGGCCTCGGCGCCCGCCAGCACGGCCATGCCACCCAGGCCGACGCTCATCACCGCCGCCTGCACCATGTTCAGCAGGTTCAGCGAGTTGGTGGCCTTGATCTGCGCCTCGCCATAGCGGTCGAGCGCGCCGGCATAGCCCCCCACCGCCCGCGCCTCGCCGCCGAACGACTTGACCGTCTCATAGTTCAGCAAGGCGTCGACGGCCCTGCCCGCGGCCTCGGCGTCGGCCTCGTTCAGCGCGCGGCGATGGCCGATGCGCCAGTCCGAGATCGCGAAGGTCAGGTAGCCGTAGACGGCCACGGTGCCCAGGGCGATCGCCGCGAACCGCCAGTCATAGGCCTTGGCCAGCACGGCGGCGGCCATCAGCAGCTCGACGCCCGTGGGCGCCAGGTTGAAGGCGAGACTCCGCAGCAGGAAATCCATCGACCGCGCGCCGCGATCGATCACGCGCGACAGCGAGCCGGTTCGCTTGGACTGGTGAAAGTCGATCGACAGCGACAGGGCGTGGGCGAAGGTCTCGACCGCCGCCCGGTTCTGGGCCGCCTGAGCGACGGGCGTGAAGATCGTGTCGCGGGCCTGGGGCGCGGCGGCGGAGACGAACCGCACGAAGGCCCAGCCCAAGGCCAGCCCCGCGAAGGCCCAGGTCACGGCGACGGCGGCGCTCTGCCCCGCCGACAGCTGGTTGACCGCCTTGCCCAGCATCAGGGGCGCCAGGACGCCCAGCGCCTTGCCGGCCAGCGTCAGGATCAGGGCGACCGTGACCCGCCAACGCAAGCGCGCCGGAGCGCATGACCAGGCGGACGAGATCGCCCATGGCGCTCCAGAACCGCACGGGCTGCTCGGCCTTGGCGATGGCGCCCGTCGTGGCCTCGCGTCCCCGGGCGGGCGGACCGCCCATGCCTCTCATCGCGGGCCGCCGATCAGCAGGGTGGTCTGGATCCCGCCGCCCGGCGTCATCCAGTCGATCCGCCAGCCCTGCGGCGCGCGCTCGGACCGCACCGGCCCGGTCACGAGAGGCCCTGGGGGCGAGGTCACGATCGACACGGCCGTCTCACCGCCTTCGCCCGCCACCTGGATGTCGTGCGCGCCCGGCGAGAGCGAGTCGGTCAAGGAAATGAAGAACCGGCCCTCGTCATCGGTCCGTCCGCCGCCGCGCGTGACCCGATCGACCCGAACGTTCAGCCCCGCGCCCGGCGCGGCGACGCCGGAGACAACCGCCCCCCCCTCCCGGTCGACGTCGATCGCCAGGATGCGCGGAGACGAGGAACTCGCCGCCAGGCGCTTGGCACCGGCGCCGGCGCGCAGCAACGCGACGTCGCCGCCCTCGGCGACCATCACATAGCCCTCGGCCTGCACCGTGCGCCCCTCGCGCGTCGTCGACAGGCCAAACAGCCGGACGCCCGGCGCGTTGGCGAAGGTCAGGCTCCAGCGCCCGTCCTTGTCGGTCCGGCCGGACACGACCTCGCCGGTGGGCGAGCGCAGGCGGAGATCGGCTTCGGGCGCGCCTTGCCCCAACAGCGTGACCGTCGCGCCGGCGCGCTGGACGCTGTCGACGCTCGGTGGGGCGACATAGCCGGCCTCGGCGCTGTCGATCTTCTCCGCGGTCGCGGCGGGCGTCGGCGCGCTGGGTCCGCAGGCGGCCAAAAGCGCCGCGGCCAATCCGCCCGCGACGATCGGCGACTTGCAACCCCGGAAGCGAATCCTGATCATGCGCCCTCAAATAGGAACGGTTCGAAGGCGCGCGAGCCCGCGCGCCTTTCGTCTTTTGTGTGGAGTGGACGACGATGCCCAACGAGTCTAGCCGTCTGGGCTCCGTCTGCGTCTATTGCGGATCGTCCAACACGGTCGAGCCCAGCTATCTGACCGACGCCCACGCCATTGGCGAGAGCTTCGCCAAGGCTGGCCTGAAACTCGTCTATGGCGGCGGGGGCGTCGGCCTGATGGGCGCCGCCGCGCGGGGCGCCCACGCGGCCGGCGGCGCGGTGCTGGGCATCATTCCGAGCTTCCTTCGCGGCCGCGAGCAGCCCTTCGACGACGTCGAGACCGTGATCGTCGAGACGATGCACGAGCGCAAGATGCTGATGTTCGAGCGCTCGGACGCCTTCGTCGTGTTGCCCGGCGGCATCGGCACCCTGGAAGAAATCGTCGAATTGCTATCTTGGCGCCGTTTAGATCTTCACCAGAAGCCGATCGTGTTCCATAACCCCGGCGGCTTCTGGGATCCCTTCTTCGCCCTGATCCGACACACCGTCGATCTGGGCCTTACCCCACCCAGCCTGTTGGACGCCTGGCGCTCGGTCGAGAAAGCCGAGGACGTCACGCCCACCCTGCTCGGCTGGGACCGAGAAATCGACGTCGCCGGAGCGCCGGCCACGCTTCGCCAGTTGACTTAGTTTCCAAAAAAGACGCACTATGCCCTGGGCCGACGGTCATCATGGACCGCGTGTGCTCGTGCGCCGGAACTCCCATCCGGCGCGGGGATAGGAGACTAAAGGAATGCGTACCGCTGCTCGCGCGGGCCTGATGGCCTGCGCCCTCCTGGCTGGCCTGTCGGCTGGCTCCGCCTTCGCCGCCGATAGCGAAGGCGCCTGGCTCAAGCTGAAGACGCCGCCCACCACCGCGCAGTTCATTCAGGACGGCTCGGTCTGGCGCTGCAAGGACGACGTCTGCTCGACGACGAAGGTCCGGGCCCTGCCCGTCGCCCGCGCCTGCCGCAAGCTGGCCGGCCAACTGGGCGAACTGGCCGCTTTCAACTATCGCGGCGAACCGATGGACGACGCCGGCATCGCCGAATGCAACACGGCGGCCAAGCCCAAGGGCTAACGCTCATGAAGAAGGCCTCCGCCGGTTCCGACGGAGGCCTTCCCCTTGGGGGTTGTAATAATCGTGACGCTTGGAGACTTACTTACTTTCGGTCCGACTTGGCGGACGACTTGACAGGCTTCGGGCTGGACCGCCCTCCCACCAGCATCCCACCCATAAGGGCGAACGAGAACATGGCGTGGTTCATCTTCGATACGTTCACGGCGGGCGCCTCCCAGATTA
>CAKZJK010000444.1 GCA_936942565.1 uncultured Caulobacter sp.
TCAATCGAACCAAGGGATACGGCTTCGTGGTCCGCGACGCCGAACCTGGCGACATCTTCGTCCACATCGAGACGCTTCGGCGCGGGGGTCTGGAAGATCTCCAACCCGGCGACGATGTGCTCGTCCGGTTCGCGCGGGGCCCCAAGGGGCTGGTGGTCGCCGAGATAACCGCCGGCGACGCCTGACTTCCGCCACCTCGGTTCGGAAGCTAGTCTCTAGGCCAGCTTTCGGACGAGGTGACGTGTGTCGGAATCCGTGATCGACAGGCGCGCGGTGCTCGCCATGACCGGCGGGGCTGTCGCGCTCGGCTGCGGCGGGGCGCGCGCGGCCGAGGCCAGGCTGGAAACGGTCGAGGTCATAACCAGTCGCGGCCGGGCCCGCTTCAAAGTCGAGATCGCCGCCACCCAGGCCGAGCAGGCGAGGGGGCTGATGTTCCGCAAGGCCCTCGCGCCGGATCGGGGCATGCTCTTCACCTACAAGCGGCCGCAACCGGCCGCCTACTGGATGAAGAACACGCTGATCCCGCTGGACATCATCTATGTCCAGCCCGACGGACGCATTCTGTCGATCGTCCGCAACGCGCGTCCCCACGACGAGACGCCCTTGCCGTCTGGCGGCCTTGTCCTGGGAGTCCTCGAAATCGCGGGCGGCCGGGCCGCGCAACTGGGAATCTTGCCGGGCGATCGGGTTTTGCACAGGATCTTCCCGAAGGTCTGAGGCTTACGTCCGTTGATCCGCGCGCCGAACCCCTGTAGAGCAGCCGCCTGCCGATGTTTCGGAGCGTAGCGCAGCCTGGTAGCGCATCTGTTTTGGGAGCAGAGGGTCGCAGGTTCAAATCCTGCCGCTCCGACCATCGGTAAGGCACTTTGGGAGAGGTCCATGCTGGCCCGCATCTATCGCCCCGCCAAGAACGCCATGCAGTCCGGCAAGGCCAAGACCAAGGACTGGGTGCTGGAGTTCGAACCGGCCTCGGCCCGCAAGCCCGACCCGCTGATGGGCTGGACCCAGTCCAGCGACATGAACGGCCAGATCCGGCTGACCTTCGAAACGCGCGACGAAGCCGTGGCCTACGCCCAGCGTCATGAAATCGCGTTCCAGCTGTTCGAACCCAAGACGCCTAAGCGGATCATCAAGGCCTACGCCGACAATTTCGCGGCCAATCGCAAGCAGCCCTGGACCCACTAGGGGCCCTGAGGCTGAAGCCGCGGACGCGCGCCCTTAGCTCAGCTGGATAGAGCACTCGCCTTCTAAGCGAGCGGTCGCAGGTTCGAATCCTGCAGGGCGCGCCAATCCGGTACACGCGACGGAACCTCGACCGCGGCGTCGCGAGACCGTTCGCGGCGGCCAGTGAGCGGAAGAGCTCGACGCGGCAGCCCGAGACTTCGGCTGCTGTTATTCGATTTGATTTCGACGCGTTGAGCGCGCGCGCTCGGGATGTCGCGTCTGAAAGAGCCGTCTTCGTTTCGTAGCGGAGATAGAGACCAGCCTCGAACATTTCGATCTACCTCGAGACTAACTCTGCCTCGACCCGAAGGTTGAACGCCTTGGCGCGCATCGGGCCGCGATCAAGCCGCGCATCCGTTCAGTGGCGGATCCGACGCCAGGCAGGTTTGGGGATACACGGGTATATCGTATAAGATATTTGACATAAATTGTATAATCATGCCTCCTGCCTGGTGACCGCCGTCGTTGGTTGACGGCGCCTTGGGAGGGGACATCCATGGGCCACAGGCAGGTTCGATTAGATCTTTTGGCGGGAGCGGCCTCCGTGGCCGTCCTGGCGTTCATGGCCGGAGCTCCGGCCGCTCAGGCGCAGGACGCGGTGAGGGCCGACGAGCCGGCGACCTTGGACGCGGTGGTGGTCACCGGTTCGCGCATCAAGCGTCCAAACTTGGTCGCGGCCAGCCCTATGACGGTGGTCGGCAGCGATGAGGTCAAGTTCCAGGGCGCGACGTCGATCGACAGCGTGCTCAACCGCCTCCCGCAGTTTACCGCCGACTCGAACGAGAATGGCTCGAACGGGTCTGACGGCACCGCGCGCGTGAACCTGCGCAACATGGGCTCCAACCGGGTGCTGGTGTTGATCGATGGTCAGCGCATGCTGCCGACCGAGACGGCCGACGTGAACTTCATCCCCAGCGCCCTGGTCGATCGGGTCGACGTCGTGACCGGCGGCGCCTCGGCGGTCTACGGCTCGGACGCGGTGTCGGGCGTGGTCAACTTCATCCTGAAGAAGGACCTGAACGGCCTGCGCTTCGACGCCCAGTACAGCACCGCCCAGCACACCAACGACAACGCCTATCCGCGGTCATTGATCTCCAACGCCAATTACAAGCTGCCCGACAAGCACGTGCGCGACGGCGAGAAGATCGACGTCAACCTGGCCATCGGCATGAACGCGCCGAACGGCAAGGGCAACGCCACCTTCTATGTTGGCTATCGCGAGATGAAGCCGGTCACCCAGGATAGCCGCGACTACTCGGCCTGCGGCTTGAACCTGACGGGCAGCAACAACAACGCCCTGGTCTGCGGCGGCTCCAGCAACAACGAGTACGGCCTGTTCACCCTGCTCAGCGGGCCCAACGCCGGCCAGACGCTGAACAACACCAAGGACGGGGCCAAAACCTGGGTCCCGTACAACAGCTCGTTCCTCTACAACTACGCGCCAACCAACTACATCCAGCGCTCGGACGCCCGCTACACGGCCGGCGCCTTCGCGCACTACGAGCTGAACAAGGCCGCCGAGGTCTACGGCAGCTTCATGTTCATGGACGACCACACGTTCTCGCAGGCCGCGCCGTCGGCGTTGTTCCAAGGCACGACCTTCAAGATCAATTGTAACAACCCGCTGATGTCGGCCTCGCAGGCCGCGACCATGTGCGGCTCGGCCGCCGGGACCGACGTCAACCAGGACACCTTTATCGGGTATCGTCTGACCGGTCCGGGCAGCAGCCCTCGCCGCGACGACCTGCGCCACACCGACTATCGCGTGAACCTGGGCTCGCGCGGCGAAATCGCGCCGGGCTGGACCTATGACGCCAGCTTCCTGTTCTCGACCGTGATCCTGGACGAGAGCTACAAGAACAACGTCGACAACGCCAAGGCGGCGAAGGCGCTGCAGGTAGTCAACGTCAACGGTGTGGCGACCTGTAAGTCGGTCGTCGACGGCACCGATCCCAACTGCGTGCCGATCGATGTCTTCAAGTATCAGGGCCTCAGCGCCGCCGCGTATAAGTACCTCTACGCGCCGACCTACACTCACGGCGTCCAGCGCGAGAAGGTGCTGAGCGCCAACATCAACGGCGACCTGGGCCAATACGGGATCAAGAGCCCGTGGGCCAATGACGGCGCGGCCCTGGCCTTCGGCGTCGAGCACCGCCGCGAGGAACTGAAGTTCGAAGCCGACGCCCTCGCCCAGGCCGGCGGCACCAAGGAGAACAGCGGCGCCTTCAGCGTCAACGAAGCCTATGGTGAACTCGACCTGCCGCTGGCGCAGGATCTGCCCTTCATCAAGACGCTGTCGGTGAACACCGGCTACCGGATTTCGGACTACAACTACCTCGACAAGCGCGTATCGACCTACAAGGTCGAGCTGCAATACGCCCCGACCTCGGATGTGCGCTTCCGCGCCAGCTATAACCGCGCGGTGCGGGCGGCCAATATCAGCGAGCTGTTCGCGCCTCAGGGCCTGGGCAACGTCGCGGCCGTCGACCCGTGCTCGGGCCCCACGCCCAAGGCCGGCGCCGCGGCCTGCGCGCTCACCGGCGTCACCGCCGCTCAATACGGCAAGATCCCGGACTGTCCGGCTGAAACCTGCGTCACGCAAGGCGGTGGCAACCCGAACCTGAAGCCGGAAGTGGCCGACACCCGCACCGCCGGCGTCGTCCTGACACCACGCTTCCTGCCGGGCTTCTCGATGTCGGTCGACTACTTCGACATCTATGTCGACAAGTACATCGGCGCGGTCGACGCCCCGACGGTCATCAACCAGTGCGTTCAGACCAGCAATCCGTACTTCTGCGGCCTGTTCCACCGCGACCCGACATCGGGCGTGCTGTTCGGCGATCGCGGCTACATCATCGCGACGAACCAGAACACCGGCTACCTGCAGACCTCGGGCATCGACGTGACCGGCAACTATCGCTGGGACCTGTCGTCGCTGGGCAACTGGGGTGACATCGACTTCAGCTTCGTCGGCACCTACCTAAACAGCCGCAAGATCGAACAGCTGCCGGGCCTGGGCTCGTACAACTGCAAGGGTCTGTTTGGTCCGACCTGCGGCCAGCCAAACCCGGCCTGGCGCCATCAGCTGCGCATGACCTGGAACCTGCCCTGGATCGACGCCGCGCTGTCGGCCAACTGGCGTTACTTCGGCTCGACCGATCTTTCGAGCAACAACAGCAACCCGTTCCTGCAGGGCGACTACGTCGAGATCAACAAGAGGATCAAGGCGTACAACTACATCGACCTCGCCGCGAACTGGAAGGTCCGCCAGCAGCTAACCCTGCGCGCCGGCCTGAACAACCTGTTCGACAAGGATCCGCCGGTGATCGCCGCCGGGCTGCTCAGCTCGTTCGGCAATGGCAACACCTACCCCGGCGTCTACGATCCCATGGGTCGGACGATGTTCGCGGGCCTGACCATGGACTTCTAGGTCCGAGGTCAAGGGGGACCGTCAGCCCCGGTCCCCCACGCTTTCTTCCCCGAACTGTAAAGCCGCCCGCGATAGCGCGGGCGGCTTCTCTTTGTGGGGGAAGGGGGCTGGTGATCAGGCCCCGCGCCCCAAAAAGCTTCGTTATTTCCGGCCCTTGTAGCGAGAACCTCTGGTTCAGCTGGCAGGTGAGACGCCAGCGGATCGCCAGCGATCCGCCCCTACCGTACCTGCGGCGGGCAGAGGGGGTCCCGCCACAAGGGCGGGACGGCGGTCGGCGAGGAAGTATCGCTTAGCGGGGGCTACCCCGCGCTGGCCGCGTCCTCGGCGTTCATGGTCTCGTCCGCGCCGTGCGACCAGCGCTTGAGTACGGGCGAGAGGGCCAGGAAGGCTAGGCCCAGAACCATCGCGATCCCGCCGATCCAGTTGAACACCGTGAGCGCCCGGGCCAGAGCCGCGCCGGGGTCCAGAACCTGGCCGCCGACGGTCTCGGTGGCGGTCAGGCCGGCGACGAAGCCGCCGACGGTGTTGGCGATCGACACGGCCATGAACCACACGGCCATGACGAAAGAGACCAGCGCGGCCGGCGACAGCTTGGTCATCTGCGACAGGCCCACTGGCGACAGGCATAGCTCGCCCGTGGTGTGCAGCAGGTACATCACCAGCAGGAAGATCAGCGGCGTGCGGAAGGCGCCGTCGGCCAGGGGCGCGCCCAGCTGCAAGACGAGAAAGCCCGCCCCGACCTGCAGCAAGGCCAGGCCGAACTTGACCACCGGATTGAGGTCCTTGCCGCGCGCGCCCAGCCAAGTCCACAGCCAGGCGAAGACCGGGGCGAAGACCAGCAGCCAGCCCGAACCCAGGGCCTGGGTCTGGGCGGCGTTGAAGTTGGTGTCGATCCAGAAGGTGGCGTGGCGGTCCAGGCCCGCGGCGGCCAGCTGCTGCGGCGTGGCCAGGGTGATCGCCCCGCCCAGCAGCCGCACCGGATGGGCCACCAGGTCCAGCTGGACGTTGGTGGCCGCGTAGAGGTTCAGCGACGAGCCGGCCTGGTCGAACAGGGTCCAGAAGATCACCGCGCCGAAGATCAGGAACAGGGCCAGGGCCAGGCGCTCGCGCTCGACCTTGCCGCAGCGGGCGAACATGAACCAAAGGATGTAGCCCAGCGAGCCGACCATGCCGGCGACCAGGATGCCGCTGACCGCCGCCGTGCGTCGGACCAGGAAGAAGGTCGCCACCACGCCCAGCAGAGAGAGGCCGTAGATCAGGGTCTCGCGGCTGATCGCGCCCAGCACCGGCTGGCGCAGCAGGGCCGGGTCCGGCGGCTCGGCCTTGCCTTGCAGCAGCGGCTTGCCCAGCATGAAGACGACGAAGCCGGCCAGCATGCCCAGGCCCGCCAGGCCAAAGCCAGCCCACCAGCCGACCGTCACGCCCAGCAGGCCGCACAGCAGCGAGGCCCAGAACGAGCCCAGGTTGATGCCGTAGTAGTAGAGGGTGAAGCCGGGATCCCGGCGCGGATCGCTTTGCGGATAAAGCTGCCCGACGATGGTCGAGATGTTCGGTTTCAGATAGCCGACGCCAACGATGATCAGCGACAGGGCCAGCCACAGGACGTTCATATAGACCGGGTCGCGCCCGGCGACATCCAGGCTGTACTGGCCCTTGGGCAGCATGGCCGGGATCGCGGCGCCGGCCGGGAGGCCCTCGACCACGAAGTCGCCGGACTTGGCCGCGGAGACAGGGTAGGGCTTGTCGCCGACCACCAGTTTCGAGACCCGGCCCTCGCCGCGCCCCTCGGTGACGAAGGCGTAGGTGTGGCCGCCATAGGTCAGGGTCTGGGTCGCCGGCTTGCCCTCGATGGCCATGGTCATATGGCCCAGGATCAGCAGCAGGGCCCCGAACACCACGGCCTTGCGGGTTCCAAGATACCGGTCCGCCACGAGACCGCCTATCAGGGGCGTCAGATAGACGAGCGAGACATAGGCGCCGTAGTGGGCCGCGGCCGTCTTCGGATCGAACAGGAAGTGCTGGGTCAGATAGAAAATCAGGATCGCCCGCATCCCGTAGTAGGAGAAGCGCTCCCACATCTCGGCGAAGAACAGGATCAGCAGCCCCCGGGGGTGGTGGCGCAGCAGCTGCAGCAGCACCGGAATCCCCGTCGCCAGGGTGACCAGGACGCCCAGGGCGATGACGATGTTCATGGACGGCCTCGGGCTCTTCTCAGTTCGGCTTCAGGACGACCGTGACCGGCTTGTCGGCCAGGGGCACGGCGTATGCGCCGCGCTCCAGGGGCGCGCCGACCGGGCGATAGGGTCGCTTGCCCGCCGTGGCCGGCTCGACGATCAGGCGGGCGGTCGAGGTCGTAGTGTCTTTCGCCGCCAGGGTCAGGGTCAGCGCGCCGGTGGCGGGCTGGTACTCGGCGGCCTCGATCTTGCCGGCCTCAAGGGTCAGCCACGCTCCGGTCGGCGCCACGAACAGACGCGAGCGCGCGCCGTCCTTGGGGGTGATCCGCACGACGCCGGCCTTCTGGCTGACGTCGCCGCCGAAGCCCAGCCAGCCGAAGGTCGGGTGATCGACCAGATAGGTCGCCGCCGCGTAGGCGTGGCCGAAGAAGCCCATGCCGTAGTCGCCGCTGTAGGCGTCCCAGGCCATCATGTCAGGCGCCGAGTGGAACGCCGCCGACGAGAAGCCCTGCTGGTCGATATTGGTGATCCCGCCCATCAGCCCGCCATAGGCCACGCGCAGCAGATGGAAGTCGGTCGGGTTGGCGCGATAGGCGTCGAACAACGGCACGGCGTTCAAGGTCGAGCCGTAGTGGTGAATCTGCCGCTCGATGCGCGGGACCTTGCCGCCGTACAGGAAGTCCCAGTAGCGGCGGGCATTGCCGTTGTAGCCCCAACTGGGGATGGTCGGGTCGTAGGCCAGGATCACCTCGCGGGTCTCGTCGGCCTGCGGCTGGTGGCCGAAGAAGCGCATCCAGGCATAGACCTCGGCCTGGCCGGTCGAGTCCCAGGCCATCTCGCTGCCGAACGGATAGGGCAGGGTCTTCCAGTGGTCGGCGCGCTTCTTCATCAGCGCCTCGACCTCGTCGGCCTGGGTGGTCATGCCCTCGCGGCGCAGGTCCTTTAGGATGTCGACAAAGACGTCGCCCTCCATCTGGCCAAACTCGGCATAGTAGGGGGCGTCGCGCATCATGGCGACGATGGTCGCGCGGGCGTGGTCCAGGTACCAGCGCCAGTCGTGTTTCTTGACCAGGCCGTCGTGGTTGCGGGCCAGGCGGTAGAGCACCCAGTGGGCGATGGCCACGTGCGGGTAGTTATAGGACCGTCCCAGGTCCTCGGAGTCCTTCTTCGACCACGAAGCCCAGGTCGTCCAATCCAGCTTGGGATCGTAGTAGGACGGCAGGGCGGCGGGGTCGTAATAGAACAGGCTCTTGCGTACAGCCCCGGCCCGTGGGCCGTCGGCGACCTGCAGGCGGCCGATGATGGTTTGGTCGACCATGCGCTCCAGCTTGGCGATCTCGGCGGCGTCGGGATTGTCCAGCTGCTTGCTGAAGGCCGCCACCCAGCTCCCCGCGCCGCCCTCGTCGCTGAGGCCAGCGATCCAGACCCGTTGGTCCTGGGTGACGATACGGTCGGCCTGGCGGTCGTAGGTCATGACGCTGGGACCGCGCTTGAACGGGTCCGCCGGATCGTCGAACCACTGCTTGGTGGTCGAGAACCGGCCAAGGTCGGCCATTACTTGGTTTAGGGGCTTGGTGATGAAGTACGGGATCGCCTGAACCTGGCCGTCGGCATAGGTGATCGACAGCGTCGCCCGCCCCCAGCCCGAGGCCTTTATCGCGTAGCGGGCCCAGCCGGAGCCAGTCTTGACCGGCGTCGCCGTCAGGGCGCCGGCGGGCAGGCTCTCGATCCGGGCCACCGGCTTGGGCGACTTCAGGAACAGGCTCGGCGTCTGGTCGGTCGGGGCGACATAGCCGGGGATCCCCACGGCCACCGGGCGGCCGTGGGCGGCCAGGGTCTCCTCGATCGCCCGGATCGAGGGCGCGGTGACCAGACGCACGCCGATCACGCGGCTGGCGCCGGGCGCTAGGGTGAAGCTGGTCGGCGGATTCCAGGGCTGGCCCGCGTCCTTCCAGTCTTGCTCGGCGAAGGCCTTGCTGGCGATCGTCCAATCGTAGAAGCCTTCCGAGGTCTGTGCGCGCTTGCTTCGGTCGGTGAAGATGTCGCCCGGCTTGGCGCCAGGGCTTCCGGCCTGCTGGATCGGACGATAGGCCTCCAGGGACGTGGCCTTCTCTGGCAAAACGAGCAGGGCGGGGCCCTTGCCGTTCAGGCGGGTCACCTGCAGGTAGCCGGCGTCGCGGCCGATATAGGGATCCACGAAGCTGGCCTGCGCGTGGGCCTCCTCCAGCGAGCGGTCGGTGATGATGTTGTCGAACACCATCGGCAGGCCCAGGCCGCCGACCTCAACGGGCGTCTTGGCGGTGCTGGTCAGGACGAAGCGCAGCACTAGGCCGCCGCGCTCGGAGACCCAGCGGCGCTCGACTCGCAGCGGCGAGTCCGCGCCCAACGATGCGGTGATGTCAGCCGCCGCCAGCACCGCGCCGCTGGTCGGCAGGGGACGGATTGGCTTGCGCTGACGGGCAGAGCTGAAGTCGCGCCACGGACCGCCTGGGGTCCGCACTCGTAGGTGGATGTCGCCAACATGAACGTAGCCGTCGCCGGCTCGCTCGGCCTCGCGTCCGCCGGGCGTGAAGTCGAAGCCTGGCTCGCCAGTGGGCGAGAGTCGGGCCAGGGTCTGGGTGTCGGTGCGTAGGTCCAGCTGGAACTGGGCTGTGCGGTAGGCCGTCCTGGCGATCGGCGCATAGCTGTGCTTGGCCGGGACGGCGGGCGTGGCTTCGGCGCGCGCCGAGGCGGCCAAGCCCGGGGTCAGTTGGGTCGTGGCCAGGAGAAGGGCCGTCAGGGCCAGGGGGCGAAGTTTCGTCATCTGGTCCTCGCGAGGCGCGTCGTCGAAATTGTCCGACAACTCAGCGGGTCACCTTGAGGACGTCAAGGAAATTATACGATATAAGATCTCTGAGTATTTCGGCCGTATGTCGATTGATCGCTCCGCCTTGACGACGACGACGATAACCCTCACCCTAAGATCGTATACGGTATCAAGTAGGGGTAGTGGCATGGCGACTCGTCGGGCTTTGATGCTTTCCGCCACGGCTTTCGCCGCCACATCGGTCGTCGCGTCGAGGGCCGCCTGGGCCGCCACGGGCGGGAGGCTCCCCCTCAAGGCCAAGCCCCTGCCGTTGTCGTCCGTACGCCTCCAGCCATCGCCCTACGCGACCGCCGTCGAGGCCAATAAGGCGTACCTGCTGCAGCTCAGCCCCGACCGCCTGCTGCACAACTTCATGACCTTCGCGGGCCTGCCGGCCAAGGGTGAGATCTACGGCGGTTGGGAAGGCGATACGATCGCTGGCCACACCCTGGGCCACTACCTGTCGGCCCTGGTCGTCATGTACGAGCAGACCAGCGAGCCGGAGTGCAGGCGTCGCGCCGACTACATCGTCGCCGAACTGTCCCGCGCCCAGGCCAAGCGCGGGACGGGCTATGTCGGAGCCCTGCAGCGCAAGCGCAAGGACGGCACGATCGTCGACGGCGAGGAAATCTTCGGCGAGGTCATGAAGGGCGACATCCGCTCGGGCGGTTTCGACCTGAACGGCTCGTGGTCGCCGCTCTACACCGTGCACAAGGTCTTCGCGGGCCTGCTGGACGTACACCAGGCCTGGGGCAACCAACAGGCGCTGCAGGTGGCTATCGGCCTGGCCGGCTATTTCGAGCGCGTGTTCGCGGTCCTCGACGACACCCAGATGCAGACCCTGCTAGGCTGCGAGTACGGCGGCCTGAACGAGAGCTACGCCGAGCTCTACGCCCGCACCGGCGACAAGCGCTGGTTGGTCGTGGCCGAGCGGATCTACGACCGCAAGGTGCTGGACCCGCTGGTCGCCCAGCGCGACGAGCTGGCCAACATCCACGCCAACACCCAGGTGCCCAAGCTGATCGGTTTGGCGCGTCTGCACGAGCTGACCGGAAAGCCACAGGACGCCGACGCGGCCAAATTCTTCTGGCGCACCGTCACCCAGCGCCACAGCTACGTCATCGGCGGCAACGCCGACCGCGAGTATTTCTCGGCCCCTGACACCATCGCCGCCCACATCAGCGAGCAGACCTGCGAGCACTGCAACACCTACAACATGCTGAAGCTGACCCGGCAGCTGTACGGCTGGAAGCCGGACGGGGCGCTGTTCGACTATTATGAGCGCGCGCACCTGAACCACGTGATGGCGGCGCAGAACCCCCGGACCGGCGGCTTCACCTACATGACGCCGCTGCTGACCGGCGCGGCGCGCGAGTTCTCCAACCCCGCCGACGATCCGTTCTGGTGCTGCGTCGGCACGGGCATGGAGGCCCACGCCAAGCACGGCGAGTCGATCTTCTGGGAAGGCGAGGGGACCCTGCTGGTCAATCTCTACATCCCCGCCCAGGCGCAGTGGAAAGCGCGCGGCGCGGGGCTGAAGCTGGAGACCCGCTATCCGTACGAGCCGGAGTCGCGCCTGACCCTCTCCACCCTGGCCAAGCCGGGCCGATTCACCGTGGCCCTGCGGGTTCCGGCCTGGGTCGGCGAGGGCGCCAAGGTCAGCGTCAACGGCCAGGGCTTCGCGCCGAAACTGGACGGCGGCTACGCCCTGGTCGAGCGGGCCTGGAAGGCCGGCGACGTGGTGGCCATCAGCCTGCCGCTGGACCTGCGCCTGGAATCCGCGCCGGGCGACGAGAGCACCGTGGCGGTGCTGCGCGGTCCGATGGTGCTGGCCGCCGACCTGGGGCCGGTGGCCGAGCCCTGGCAGGGCGTCGATCCGGCCATGGTCGGCGAGAGCCTGCTGGACCGCTTCCAGCCGGTGGCCGCGGAGAAGGCGACCTATGTCGCGCGCGGGATCATGCGCCCGGCCGACCTGACCTTCGTTCCGTTCTATAGCCAGTACGAGCGCCGCAGCGCGGTCTATTTCCGCCGCTTCACCGAGGGCGCCTGGAAGACCGAGGAGGCCGCGTTCCTGGCCGAGCAGGCGCACCTGAAGGACATCAGCGCCCGGTCGGTGGACGTCATGCACCTGGGCGAGATGCAGCCCGAGCGCGACCACAACCTGACTTCCGAGATCTCGTATCCGGTGGCCTATCGCAATCGCAACGGTCGCGACGCACGCTCGGGCGGCTTCTTCGAGTTCGACATGAAGGTGCGTCCAGGCCCGCTGATCCTGCAGGCCACCTACTGGGGCGAGGAGCGCAAGCGGCGGTTCGACATCCTGGTGGACGGCGTGAAGATCGCCACCCAGCAGCTCGAGGCCGACCATCCGGGCAAGTTCTTCGACGTCGAATATCCGGTGCCCGAGGCCCTGACCCGGGGCAAGACCAAGGTCCGGGTTCGCTTTACTCCGCCCGAGCGCAACACGGCCGGCCCGGTGTTCGGCGTGCGGCTGTTCACGGCCCAGCCCGCAAAGCCGGTTGCATGACCCTCGCGCCGGATGCTGACACGGTCCGGCTGTCGCTCGACGAGGCCCGGAGCCTGGCGCGGCGGGTGCTGAGCGCGGCGGGCCTGTCGCCGGCTCATGTCGACGCCGTCGCCGAGACCATGGTGGCGGGCGAGCGCGACGGCTGCGCCTCGCACGGTCTCTATCGCCTGCTGGTGGCCGCCGACAGCATCGCCAAGGGCGTGGTGTCGGTCGACGCCGCCCCGGCGCTGGACGAGCCCGCCCCGGCCCTCGTGCGGGTCGACGGCGGCGGCGGCTTCGCCCAGCTGGCCTTCGAGCGCGGCCGGCCGCTGCTGGTGGAGAAGGCCCGCCGGTTCGGGATCGCCGCCCTGGCCCTGAACAACGTCGTCCACTTCGCCGCCCTGTGGCCCGAAGTCGAGACCTTGGCCCGTGACGGGCTAGTGGCCCTGGCCTTCACCCCCAGCCACGCTTGGGTCGCGCCCGAGGGCGGGACCAAGCCGGTGTTCGGCACCAACCCGATCGCTTTTGGCTGGCCGCGACCAGGTCCGCATCCGTTCGTGTTCGACTTCGCCACCAGCGCCACGGCGCGCGGCGAGATCGAGCTACGCCGTCGCGCCGGTGAGCCGGTGCCAGCCGACTGGGGCGCTTCGACCACCGTGGCGGAGGATGTTCTGGCCGGGGCCATGCGCACCTTCGGCGGCCACAAGGGCTCGGCCCTGGCGGCGATGGTCGAGCTGCTGGCCGGGCCGCTGATCGGCGACCTGACCAGCCAGGAATCGCTGGACGCCGACGCCGGCCGCAAGGGCTCGCCGCTGGGCGGGGAGCTGATCCTGGCCCTCGACCCCGCGGGCTTCCTGGGCGCCGCCGCCGGCCAGCACCTGCAACGCGCCGAAGCCCTGTTCGAGGCCATCCAGGCCCAGGGCGCGCGCTTGCCTTCGGAACGCCGCTACGCCGCCCGCGCGGTCAGCGAACGCGAAGGCGTCGCCATCCCAGCGGCCCTGCACCGCGACATTCTCAAGCTGCTCGAACGGAAGGACTAGCCATGCGTCGTCACGGGCTCTTCGACACGGCGGTGGTCTGCGCGATGGCGGCGGCGACGCTGTCGGCGACGCCCGTGCTGGCCGCGCAATCGGCCGACCAGCGCTTCACCACCCTGGCCGACGGCGAGTACGCTTGGCGCAAGGCCCAGATGGGCCCAAGCGAGGACGGGCCGAAGTCCGAGCGCTTCAAGCTTCCCGACGTCGGCGAGAAGGTCCAGGCGGAGCGCCTGGCCCGCTGGACCCGGGTGTCGAAGGAGCTGGCCGCGATCCCGGTCGCCAGGCTGTCGAAGACCAACCAGGTCAACTACGCCGTCTACAAGGGCCAGATCGACGCCCTGCTGGCCGAGCAGCGCTACCGCGAATACGAAAAGCCCCTGAACGCCGACAGCAGCTTCTGGGGCGACGTCGCCGAGTCGGCGCGCGACAGCCTGCTGACCGAGGCCGACTACCGGGCCTACATCGCCATGCTGCGCGACATGCCGCGCTACTACGACCAGCAGATCGTCAACATGCGGGCCGGCCTGAAGCGCGGCTTCACCCCGCCCCGGATCACCCTGCAGGGCCGCGACGCCGGCGTGGGCCTCGTGGCCGACGCCGCGACGCCGCAGGACTCGCCATTCTACGCGCCGTTCAAGAAGGCCATGCCGGCCGTGATCCCGGCCGCGACGCAAGAGATCCTGCGCCGCGAGGCCGCCGAGGCGATCACGGCGGCGGTCGTTCCGGCCCACGCCCGCCTGCGGACTTTCCTGCGCGACGAGTACATCCCCGGCGCCCGCACGGCCCTGGCCGCCTATGACCTGCCCGACGGCCAGGCCTACTACCGCTCCAAGGTCGCCGAGTTCACCACCACCGACCTGACCCCCGAGCAGATCCACCAGATCGGCCTTTCCGAAGTGGCCAAGATCCGCGCGCGGATGCTGGAGGTGATGAAGGAGGTCAAGTTCGACGGCGATCTTCCCGCGTTCCTGACCTATCTGCGGACCGATCCGCGCTTCTACGCCAAGACCCCGCAGGACCTGCTGGACCGCGCGGCCTGGAACGCCAAGCGCTTCGACGGCGTGGCCTCGCAATGGTTCGGCCGCCTGCCGCGCAGCCGCTTCGCCATCAAGCCCGTGCCGGACGAGATCGCGCCGTTCTACACCGGCGGGCGCGGCGGGCCGGGGATCTATCTGGTCAACACCTACAACCTGCCGTCCCGGCCGCTGTACTCGCAGATGGCCCTGACCCTGCACGAGAGCGCGCCGGGCCACGCGTTCCAGATGCCGCTGGCGGCCGAGAACAGGGGCCTGCCGGCCTATCGTCGCGACACCTACCTGTCGGCCTATGGCGAGGGCTGGGCGCTGTACAGCGAGGCGCTGGGCGAGGACATGGGCCTGTACGACACGCCCTACGACCGGTTCGGCATGCTCAGCTACCAGATGTGGCGGGCCGCGCGCCTAGTGGTCGACACCGGCATCCACACTCAGGGGTGGACCCGCGAGCAGGCCCAGAAGTACCTGCACGACAATACGGCCATGGCCGACCACGAGATCCAGACCGAGGTCGATCGCTACATCGCCTGGCCGGGTCAGGCGCTGTCCTACTACATGGGCATGCTGACCTTCGTGAACGCGCGTCAGCGAGCCGAGAAGGCGCTGGGCCCCAAGTTCAATATCCGGGCCTTCCACGACGCGATGCTGGAACTGGGCTCGGTGCCGCTGCCGGTCATTGACGCCCGCGTTGACCAACTGATCGCCGACGGCGGCAAGGGCCCCTATCCCGATGTGGAGTGAGGCACCGCCCGTCGCGATCCACGCGCCGGGCAACCCGATCCTGGCCGACGGCCGCTACTACTCCACCGACCCCGCGCCGCTGGTGGCGGGCGACAGGCTGTGGATCCTGGCCGGCCGCGACGAGGCCGCGCCGGACGTCGACGACTTCATCATGAACGAGTGGCAGCTCCTGGCGACCCAGGACCCGGCGTCCGGCGATTGGACCCACTATCCCGCCATCGCCCGGCCCGAGGCGGTGTTCGCCTGGGCCGAGCCCGGCCGCGCCTATGCCGGCCAGATCGTCCAGGGCCGCGACGGCCGGTTCTGGCTGTACGCGCCGGTGCTGCAGAAGGCCGACACGTCCAAGGACCGCTTCGCCATCGGCGTGGCCGTCGCCGATGCGCCGACGGGGCCGTGGACCGACGCCCATCCGGCGGGGCCGATCCTCTCGCAGACCGTTCCGGAGCCCAACACGATCCAGAACATCGACCCGACCGTGCTGATCGACGACGACGGCCGGGTCTACATCTACTGGGGCACCTTCGGGCGGCTGCGCGCGATGGAACTGGCCGCCGACATGGTCACGCCCAAGGGGGGGGAGCTGACGGTCACCGGCCTGGACGGCTTCTTCGAGGCCCCGTGGCTGATGAAGCGCCGGGGCGTCTACTACCTGCTCTATGCCGGCAACAAGGTCGGACCCGACTGCACGCCGGCGCTCTACCACGCTTGCATTGCCTACGGGACGGCCAGCTCGCCGCTAGGGCCATGGACCTATCGCGGGGTGATCCTCAAGCCGGTGTCCTCGACCACCTCCCACGCGGGCGCGGTCGACTTCAAGGGCCAGTGGTGGTTGGCGTATCACACCGCCGACGCGGCGGGAGGCGGTCACTTCCGGCGCAGCGTGGCGATCGACCGGATGGCCTTCGACGATCGCGTCAGCCCGCCCGCCATCCTGCCCGTGACCCCGACCCGGCGACCGGTCCCGCCCTCCGCGCCCAGCCGCAACATCGCCGGCCGGGCAAACGCGACAGCCTCGAACGTCCCGATCCCGGCGCGCTACTGGATCAAGGCGCTGAACGACGGGATCGTCCGGCCGACACCGCTGCCGCCCGACCTGTGGGGCGCCGAGCCGGGACCGGCCAGCCAGTGGCTGGAGTACCGCTTCGACACGCCCGTGACCCTGAACGGCGCGCGCATGCGGTTCTGGGCCGACGCGTCGGCGAGGATCGCCCCGCCCAAGGCCTGGCGGATGGAATACTGGGCGGACGGCTGGAAGCCGGTGCGCGCGCCCAAGGGCTTCGGGACGGGCGTCGACGGCTTCCAGTCCGCCAGCTTCGCGCCGGTCACCGCCCGCTGCGTCCGCGCCGTGCTCGAGACCTCGGGGGCCGGGGTCGCGGTGCAGGAATGGGAGGTGCTGGCCCCGAAGGCTCAGCCGTCCCGCGCCCCCGCCGCCATCGCGCCGCCCTGCGACTTCAAGCCCTGATCCCCAATCCTGATCCTGGAAGAAAGACCGCCATGCTCCGCGCCCTGACGACGCTTTCCCTCGCGGCCGCCTTGACCCTGGCCGCCGCGCCCGCGCGAGCCGCGACCCCGCTTGATGGCGTCTGGCTGTTCGACAAGGCTCCGTCCTTTCCGGGCGTCACCATGCTCCAGATCACCAGTCAGGGCGGCAAGCCCAAGGGTGTTGTGACGTCGACGTGGTACGGTGCGATGGAGATGCAAAACCTAGTCGTCAAGGATGGCAAGGCGACGTTCGAGCTGCGCAATCTGAACGACAAGGCCCACCCCACCCGTCAGTGGACCGCGGCGCTGGAGGGCCAGGCGCTGAAGCTGGTCGGCGACTTCTGGTACGCCCACGCCGAGCAGACCGGCCGGCGCGGGAAGGCCAGGGAGGCCAAGGCCAGGACCTTCAAGCCCACGACCCTGCCGCCGCTCGGGAGTCTGACCCCCGACGGCCTGGCGCGCACGCCGCCGATGGGCTGGAGCAGCTGGAACAAGTTCGCCGAGAACATCGACGACAAGACCGTTCGCGCCATGGCCGACGCCCTGGTCGCCACCGGCCTGCGCGACGCCGGCTACATACACGTCAATATCGACGACGGCTGGCAGGGGACGCGCGGACCGGATGGGGCGCTGCGCCCCAACGCCAAGTTCCCGGACATGAAGGCCCTGGCCGACTACGTCCACGCGCGCGGCCTGAAGCTGGGCATCTACAGCGCGCCGGGCCCGAAGACCTGCGCCGGCTACGAGGGCAGCTACGGTCATGTCCAGCAGGACGCCCGGACCTTCGCCGCCTGGGGCGTCGACTATCTGAAGTACGACCTGTGCTCGGGCGAGTGGTTCTATGACGACGCCGACAAGGTCCAGCGAACCTATTACGAGAT
This sequence comes from uncultured Caulobacter sp., assembly GCA_936942565.1. Lineage (GTDB taxonomy): Bacteria > Pseudomonadota > Alphaproteobacteria > Caulobacterales > Caulobacteraceae > Caulobacter. Next base: position 17,355 of record CAKZJK010000444.1, read on the forward strand.
GGGCGCGGCGCTGCGGGCGACGGGTCGGGCGATCGTCTATTCGCTGTGCGAGTACGGCCGCTTCGACGTCGGCGCCTGGGGGCGAAACGTCGGCGGCCACCTGTGGCGCACGACCGGCGACATCACCGACGACTATCCCACCATGGCCAGGATCGGTTTCGACAAAAACGGCAAGCCCGAGCACGCCGGCCCCGGCGGCTGGAACGACCCGGACATGCTGGAGATCGGCAACGGCGGCATGAGCCACGACGCCTATGTCACCCACATGACCCTATGGGCCATGTCGGCCGCGCCACTGATGATGGGCCACGACCTGCGCCAGACCAGCCCCGAGGTGCTGAAGCTGCTGACCAACCGTGAGGTCATCGCCGTCGATCAGGACGCCATGGGCGTCCAGGGCCAGGCTGCGCGCCGCGAGGGGACGACCGAGGTCTGGAAGAAGCCTCTGGCCGACGGTTCGGTCGCTCTGGCTCTGTTCAATCGTGGCGACGCGCCGGCGACGATCTCCGTCTCGGCGGCGGATGCTGGCTTCACGGGGCTGGAAGGCATGCGCGACGTCTGGGCGGGCGCGGATCTGGCGAGCTCGCGGACCAGCTTTGTGGTGCCGCCGCGGGGCGCGCTTCTGTTGAAGGCGAGGGGGCGCTAGCCCCCTTTAGCTCGCCAGCTGCTGCTTGAGGTCCGTCAGGGTGCCGCGGATGTGGTTGGCTGTCAGAGCTTCGACGGTTGTGGCGTCACCGCGGATCCAGGCGTCCAGGATCTCGCGATGCTCACGGCTGGCGCGCTCGTCGCGGCCGTTGGGCTCCAGATGCACCCGCACATAGCGCTCGGCCAGGATCTGCAGGCGCTCCATCAGCTGGAAGGTGATGTGGCCGCCTGGGCGGATCATCGCCAGGTGGAAGGCGCGGTTGAAGCTGACATGGTCGCCGTCGGGCTTGGCCAGCTCGGCCTCGAGGGCGGCCAAGGCTTCCTCGGCGGCGGCGTGATCCTCGGGCGTGGCCCGGACACAGGCGTCGGCGACCGCGCCGGGCTCCAGCTTCAGGCGTAGGGCGAAGACCTCGCTGGCCTCGTCGGTCGAGAGGTCGCGCACGACATAGCCGCGATTGGGGAAGGATTTTAGTAGGCCGTCCTGCTCCAGTCGGCCCAGGGCCTCGCGCAACGGGATTTTACTGACGCCCAACTCGGCGGCGATGACGTCCTGCCGTACGGCGGTTCCCGGCTGCATCGCCCCGACCAGGATCCGGCGGCGGACGATCTCGTAGGTCTGGTCGGATAGCGGGCGGACGACGATGCTCATAGGCGCGCGATAAATCTCTTTGGCGGGCGGCGAGCGCCGTCTGAGGTTCACAGCGCATTATCGTATACCGTCGCCCACCGGGCTACGCGAGTCTAGATGACTTGAAAGCCGGCCCAGAACGCGTCCGCGCGGTCGATCCAGAGAATATTGTGGCCTGTGGCGATCGCCGATCCCTCGATCGAGGGGATGATCGCCTTCTGGCCAGCCAGTTCGGTTTCGGCCTCGACACGCCCGATGAAGCGGCTGCCGATAATGCTTTCGTGGACGAAGGCGTCGCCGACCTTGAGCTTGCCCTTGGCGGCCAGATGGGCGAGGCGGGCCGAGGTGCCAGTACCACAAGGGCTCCGGTCGATCGCGCGGTCGCCATAGAACACCGCGTTGCGGCCGTCGGCGTCGGGGGCGCGCGGGGCGTCGGCCCACAGCACGTGGCTGACCCCGCGAATGGTCGGGTCCAGCGGATGGACCGGCTCGTAGGCCTCGCGCACCAGCGTCCGGACGATCGGGCTGAGGCGCAGGATCTCGGCCGCGCCCAAGGCGTCGATGCCGACATAGGGGCCCTGCGGCTCGACGATGGCGTAGAAGTTGCCGCCGTACGAGACGTCGACGGTCAGCGGGCCAAAGCCCGGCACTTCGATCTTGATCCCTTCCTTGGCCAGATAGGCCGGGACGTTGCGAATCTTCACGGCCGTGACCCGGTCGCCCGAGGTCTGGTAGGCGATGTCGATGACGCCGGCTGGCACTTCCAGCCGCAGCTTGCCCGGCTCGCGCGGGGTGACTAGGCCGTTCTCGAGGGCGAAGGTGACGATGCCGATCGTGCCGTGACCGCACATCGGCAGGCAGCCGCTGGTCTCGATGAACAGGATGCCCGCGTCGCAGTCGGACTGAGTCGGGGGATAGAGAAACCCGCCAGACATCATGTCGTGGCCGCGAGGTTCGAACATCAGGCCGGTGCGGATCCAGTCGAAGCGAGCGAGGAAGTCCTGGCGTCGAGCGCTCATCGTGTCGCCGCGCAGGAGCGGCGCGCCGCCGGCCACCAGACGCACCGGATTGCCGGCCGTGTGGCCGTCGACGCAGAAGAATGTGTGACGCATGGACTTCCTCTTTGGACGCTACGCGGCGGCCGTCGAGGCGAGCACCGGCCGTGTGGCGGCGGCTTCCTCGACCATGGCGACGACCTGGGCGCGGCGCGCGCCGGCCAGGGGCATGCGCGGCATGCGGACATACTCGGTCCCGCGACCCATGATCGTCTCGGCCAGCTTGATTGACTGGACCAGGTCGTGCTCGGCGTCCAGATGCAGAAGCGGCATGAACCAGCGATAGATGCGGCGCGCCTCTTCGAAGTCTCCGCGATCGAAAGCGGCGACCAGGGCCACGGATTCCTGCGGGAAAGCGCTGGTCAGGCCCGAAATCCAGCCTCGGGCGCCCAGCAGCAGGCCTTCCAGGGCGACGTCGTCGAGGCCGGCCATCAGGATGAATCGTTCGCCGAAACGGCGGGCCAGGTCGGTGAAGCGACGCGTGTCGGGCGCGCTTTCCTTGACCGCCACGATGGTCGGCTCATCGGCCAGGCGGGCCAGCACGTCGATGGTGATGGCGGCGCGATAGGCTGGCGGGTTGTTGTACAGCATGATCGGCAGGCTCGAGGCCTGGGCGATTGTCCGGAAGTGGGCTTCCAGCTCTGCTTCGGTCGGTACGTAAACCATGGCCGGAAGGGCCATCAGGGCATTGGCGCCCAGGGCCTCGGCGTCCTTGGCGAAGGCCGCGGCGCGGGTCGTGGTCAACTCGGAGACGCCGACGATGATCGGCACGCGGCCAGCGACCACCTCGACGGCGGCCTTCAGCATTTCGCGCTTTTCGTCAGCCTCCAGGGAGTTGTTCTCGCCGCAGGTGCCCAGCACCACGAGACCGTGCACGCCATCCCGGATCAAAGCGTCCAGCACCTGTTGGCTGGCGTCGAAATCGATGGACAGATCAGGGTTGAACTGGGTCGTGGCGGCCGGGAACACACCCGACCAATTCATGGAACTCATACGGCTTGCACCTCCGGCTGCTTCGGATACTGTATACGAAATGGAGCGACAGAGGTAAAGCCTGGGTGGAGAAGTTGCTGGGGACCTTGGTGGTCGGGGGCGGTGTGGTCGGCAAGGCCTGCGCCCTGGCGCTGCGGCGCGCCGGAGAGTCCGTGACCCTGCTGGACCCGCAAGGAACGCCGCGTCCGGCCTCGTATGGAAACGCCGGCCACATCGCCACCGAGCAGGTCGCGCCCCTGGCCTCGCCGGCCGCCCTGGCCTCGGCCTTTCGCAGGTTGTTCGGCCTGGGCGGAGCGCTGGATTTCCGGCTTTCCGACATCGGCGCCTGGGGGCCGTGGGCGGCCCGCTTCGTGGCGGCCTCGACTGTTGAGCGCGCCGCGCAAGGCCAGCGGGCGTTGGGCGGACTGCTAAAGGACGCCCTGCCGGCCTGGCGGCGTCTGGCCGAGGGCCTGGGGCGCTCCGACCTGCTGATCGAGCGCGGCCATGTCGTGATCTGGGAGAGCCCGGCCAGCGCCCGCGCCGGACGCGCGGCCTGGGAGGCCGCCGACATCGGCCAGGCCCGGCTGACGCCGTTGGCCGAACCGACGAAGGCGCGGCTGGAACAACTGATCCGGCCCGCCATCGCGGGCGGCGTCGCCTTCCAGAACACCGGCCAGATCAGCGATCCGACCCTGATGCTGCGCCTGCTGGACGAGGCCTTCGAGGCCGCCGGCGGCCAACGCCTGGCCGGCCAGGTCAGGCGACTCTCGAATTCCGGCGGCCGCGTGGTCGCGGAGCTGAGCGACGGCAAGCGGCTGGCCCCCGAGCGAGTGCTGATCACCGGCGGGGTCGGCTCCGGCGCCTTGATGCGGGACTTGGGCCACGCGGCGCCGATCATCTCCGAGCGCGGCTATCACCTGGAGGGCGGGGCACGCCACTGGGACGACCTGCCGCCGGTGGTGTTCGAGGATCGCTCGATGATCCTGACCCGGTTCGGCGACCGCTTGCGGGCCGCGAGCTTCGTCGAATTCGGTCGCGAGACCGCGCCTCCCGATCCGCGCAAGTGGGCTCGCCTTCGGCGTCACCTGACCGAGTTGGACGTGCGTCTGGAAGGTCCGGTCGCTGAATGGATGGGCGCCAGGCCCACCTTGCCAGACTATCTTCCGGCCATCGGCGTCAGCCGGCGGGTCGGCAACCTTTACTACGCGTTCGGACACCAGCATCTGGGCCTGACCCTGGCGGCGACGACCGGCGAGCTGGTCGCGGCCCTGATGGGCGGCGGCGCGCCGGAGGTCGATCTGGCGGCGTTCGACCTGGCCCGGTTCGAACGCGGACGGAACACGAGGAGCAAGGCATGACCTTGGGTGTCGGCGGTTCGACCATGGATGCGCAACTGGCGGGCCTTTCGCGTCGGCCGGGGCGTCCGCCCGCCATCGCGGCCGCCGAATACGAGGCGCGGCTGGAGAAGGCGCGACGCCTGACCGCCGCCCTCGGCGCCCAGGCCCTGCTGGTCGGGGCCGGCGCCAGCCTGCGCTATTTCACCGGCGTGCCGTGGGGCGCGACCGAGCGTCTGGTGGCCTTGCTGCTGCCGCGGGTCGGCGAGCCGATCATGATCTGCCCAGGCTTCGAGCTGGGCTCGCTGCGGGCCGACCTGAAGATCGAGGCCGACATCCGCCTGTGGCAGGAGCACGAGGATCCCGCAGCCCTGGTCGCCGGCGCCTTGTCCGAGACCGGGACCGATGTGCTGGCTCTGGACCCGGCCGCGCCGTTCCTGCTGTTCAGCGGCCTGAATAGGGCCGCGCCCTCCCTGAAGGCGATCGACGCCACGCCGGTGATCGACGGCTGCCGGGGCGTGAAGTCCGAGGCCGAACTCGCGCTGATGCGCTACGCCAAGGCCATAACCCTGGACGTTCATCGCCGCGCCGGCGCGGTCCTGGCGGCGGGCGTAACGGCCAGCGCTGTTAAGCGCTTCATCGACACGGCTCATCGCGCGGCGGGCGCCGATGCGGGCTCGACCTTCTGCGCGGTGCAGTTCGGCCTGGCCACGGCCTATCCGCACGGCCTGCCCGGCGACCAAACGCTAGGAGAGGGCGACCTGGTGCTGATCGACACCGGCTGCCAGATCGAAGGCTACAACGCCGACATCACCCGCACCTATGTCTTCGGCGAGCCGGGCGACGAGCATCGCCGGATCTGGGACATCGAGCACGAGGCCCAGGCCGCCGCGTTCGACGCGGTGCGACC
>CAKZJK010000445.1 GCA_936942565.1 uncultured Caulobacter sp.
CCGGGAGGCGGGCGTGCAACCGCTCAAGAAGATACTGATCGCCGGCGGCGGATCGGCCGGGTGGATGACGGCGGCGCTCTGCGCTCGCCTGTTCCAAGGCCTCTACGAGATCGTGCTGGTCGAGTCCGAGCAGATCGGCACGATCGGCGTCGGCGAGGCGACCATCCCGGCCATCAAGACCTTCAACGAACTGCTCGGCCTCGACGAGGACGATTTCCTGCGCAAGACGCAGGGCTCCTTCAAGCTTGGCATCCAGTTCCGAAACTGGTGGCGCAAGGGCGAGAGCTACCTGCACGGCTTTGGCGTCATCGGCCAGGACCTGGGTTGGCTGCGCGCTCACCAATACTGGCTGCGCATGCGCGAGCTGGGGCGCGCGCCGCCCTTGGACAATCTCGCGATCAACAACGCCATGGCGCTGAACGACAAGTTCATGCGCGCTCGGGCCGACATGAGCGAGTCGCCGATCGGCCACATCGCCCACGCCTTCCATTTCGACGCCGGCCTCTACGCCAAGCACCTGTCGACCTATGCCCAGGCGCGTGGAGTCACGCGGCGCGAGGGCAAGATCGTCGACGTGACGCTGCGCTCCGACGACGGCTTCGTCCAGTCGATCACCCTGGAAGACGGCGAGACGATCGCCGCCGACTTCTTCATCGACTGTTCGGGGTTCCGAGGCCTGATCATCGAACAGGCCCTGAAGACGGGCTACGAGGACTGGACCCACTGGCTGCCCTGCGACCGGGCTATCGCCGTGCCGTCCGAGCGCTCGGAGCACTTCACGCCGTATACGCGCTCGACGGCGCACGACGCCGGCTGGCAATGGCGCATCCCGCTGCAGCATCGAACCGGCAACGGCCACGTCTATTGCAGCCGCTTTATCGACGACGACGAGGCCGAGCGCGTCCTGTTGTCCAACTTGGACGGGGCCCAGCGCGCCGATCCGCTGCGCATCCGCTTCACGACGGGCAAGCGCAAGAAGATCTGGAACAAGAACTGCGTGGCCGTGGGCCTGGCCGCCGGCTTCATGGAGCCGCTGGAATCGACCAGCCTGCACCTGATCCAGTCGTCGGTGATCCGCATGGTCCGCCTCCTGCCGGATGCCGGCTTCGACCAGGCGACCATCGACGAATTCAACCGCCAGACCGACTTCGAATACGAGCGGATCCGCGACTTCATCATCCTGCACTACAAGGCCACCGAGCGCGACGATACCGCCTTCTGGCGCCATTGCCGCGACATGGAGGTCCCCGAGACCCTGCGGCGAAAGATGGATCTCTTCCGCGCCAACGGCCGGGTGTTCCGCGAGGACGACGAACTGTTCACCGAGGAAAGCTGGATCCAGGTCTTCCTCGGCCAAGGCGTGATCCCGCGCGGATACGACCCGCTGGTTCGCGTCCATTCGGACGAGGCCATCGCCCAGCACCTGCGCGACATCGAGACGGTGATCGGCAAGTGCCTCGCCGTAATGCCCAGCCACGCCGAGTTCGTGGCCCACGCCTGCGCGGCGCCGCCACCTGGCGTGTCGCGTGCGCCGCCGCTCGTTCCCACACCCTGATGGCACGGAGTAACGCCATGACGACCGCCCAGCCTTCTTCCGCCCTGCGGATCCTGTGCCGGACCACCGCCGCCGTGGCGTTGCTCTCGCTCGCGCCTCTGTCTGGCGCCCTGGCCGAGGTCATGCCGACCAAGGAGAGCGCGCCCCTGGCCCCGCGCGCCAATGACCCCGCCTGGGCCCGCGCCGACGCCCTGGTCAAGCAGATGACCCTGGACGAGAAGATCACCTACCTGCACGGCCTGTTTCCGCCCAACACCAAGCCCGCGCCCGCCGACATGATCCCCTCGGCCGGCTACGTGCCGGGCGTGCCACGCCTGAAGATCCCGACCCTGCGCGAGAGCGACGCCAGCCTCGGCGTCGCCAACCAGGTCGAACAGCGCAAGGGCGACGTCGCCACGGCTCTGCCCTCGGGTCTGGCGCTCGCCTCGACGTTCGAACCGAACCTGGCCTACGCTGGCGGGGCCATGATCGGCGCCGAAGCCCGCGCCAAGACCTTCAACGTGCTTCTGGCCGGCGGCGTCAACCTGACGCGCGACCCGTGGGCGGGGCGCAATTTCGAGTATCTCGGAGAAGATCCGCTGCTGGCCGGGGATATGGCCGCCGAGCAGATCAAGGGCGTGCAGTCCAACCACATCGTTTCGACGATCAAGCACTTCGCCTTGAACGCCCAGGAGACGGGCCGTCATGTCATGGACGCCCAGATCGACGAAGCCGATCTCCGCGAAAGCGACCTGCTGGCCTTTCAGATCGCGATCGAGAAGAGCAATCCCGCCTCGGTCATGTGCGCCTACAACAAGGTCAATGGCGACTGGGCCTGCCAGAACGACTTCCTGCTGAACAAGGTGCTTAAGCGCGACTGGAACTATCCGGGCTTCGTGATGTCCGACTGGGGCGCGGTGCACAGCACGGTCAAGGCCGCGCTCGCGGGCCTGGACCAGCAGTCGGGCCAGGAACTGGACACCCAGATCTTCTTCGGCGACGACCTGAAGGCCGCCGTGGCCAAGGGCGAGGTTAGCCAGGCGCGGATCGACGACATGGTCCGCCGCATCCTGCACGGGGTGATCTCCTCCGGCCTGATGGACAATCCGACCCCGACCACGGCTCGGCCCATCGACTACGACGCCCACGCCAAGGTCGCCCAGGCGGTGGCTGAACGCGGCTCGGTGCTGCTCAAGAATGAGCGCAACCTGCTGCCGTTGGCTAAGACGGCCAAGAAGATCGTCCTGATCGGCGCGCATGCCGACGTCGGCGTGCTGTCGGGCGGGGGCTCGTCCCAGGTCCGATCGGTGGGCGGCGCGCCCGTCGAGATCCCGCTGAACGGCGGCGAGGCGGCCTCGTTCGTTCGCGTCACCTGGCACGCCTCCTCGCCGCTGGAGGCGATCAAGGCCGCCGCGCCGGGCGCTGAGGTCGTGTACGTCGACGGCAAGGATTCCGTCGCCGCCGCGGCCGCCGCCAAGGACGCCGACGTGGCCATCGTCTTCGCCTGGCATTGGCAGACCGAGGCGCAGGACGCGCCCTCGATCGTCCTGCCCGAGAACCAGCACGCCCTTATCGAGGCCGTCGCCGCCGCCAACAAGAAGTCCATCGTGGTGCTGGAGACCGGCGGGCCAGTGCTGATGCCCTGGCTCGACCGCGTCGGCGCGGTGCTGCAGGCCTGGTATCCCGGCCAGCGCGGCGGTCAGGCGATCGCCCGCCTGCTGTTTGGCGAGGTCAATCCGTCGGGCCGACTGGCCATGACCTTCCCGAAATCGGCCGACCAGGCTCCGCGCGCGAGCGCGCCCGGGTTCGCCGAGCAGGCCGCGATCGACGACGCTCGCCGCGCCGGCCAGACCGTTCCCGGGATCAAGAGCTTCCCGGTGAGGTATGTCGAGGGCGCGGCCGTCGGCTACCGCTGGTACGCTCAACGGAAGCTGACGCCGCTCTATCCGTTCGGACACGGCCTCTCGTACACGTCGTTCGCCTACAAGAACCTCAAGGTGGATGACGCCGCGGGCCTGAAGGTCAGTTTCGATGTCACGAACACCGGCAAGGTCGCCGGCGCCGACACGCCCCAGCTCTACGTCACCGCGGGCAAGCGCGCGTCCACGGTTCGACTGGCCGGCTTCGAGAAGGTGGATCTCGCGCCGGGCGAGACCAAGCGCGTCACGCTCACGGTGGAGCCGCGCATTCTGGCCGACTACGAGACCTCCAAGCCCGGCTGGTCGATCGCGGCGGGAAGCTATCCGCTCTATGTCGGCCGTAACGTCGGCGAGCCCGTTCTCTCGGGCAAGGCAAACCTGAAAGCCTGGTCGAGGAAGCCCTGATGCGCGCGTTTTGCACCACGCTCGCCGCGCTGGCGGTGGCTTTCCCGGCCACCGCCGCGCCCAAGCTGCGGGCCTGGGTGACGACGGGCGACAAGACCCAGCTCCTGGCCGCCCAGCCACCGTCCGACGCCGTTTCGGCGAAGGCCGTCGAGGGCCTGCCGCTGATCGCCATCGACGCCAAGGAGCGCCACCAGTCGATCGTGGGCTTTGGCGCCTCGATCACCGACGCTTCGGCTTGGCTGATCCAGAACAAGCTGACCCCAACCCAGCGCGACGCCCTGCTGCGTGAGTTGTTCGGTCGCGCCAACGGTGGGCTCGGCTTCAGCTTCACCCGCGTGACGATCGGCGCCTCGGACTTTTCGCTGGATCACTACAGCCTAGACGACACGCCGAACGGCGCGCCCGATCCGAGGCTCGAGCATTTCTCCTTGAAGCGGCCGGAGGAATACGTCTTCCCGACCGTCCGGGCGGCGCTGAGGATCAACCCGAACCTCAAGGTCATGCATTCGCCCTGGAGCGCGCCAGCCTGGATGAAGACCACCGGCTCTTTAATCCAGGGCGAACTGAAGCCCGAGTCTTATCCGGTCTATGCTGATTTCTTCGCGCGCTACATCAAGGGCGCGGCCAAGCTGGGCGTGCCGACCGACTATTTGAGTATCCAGAACGAGCCGGACTTCGAGCCGGACAGCTATCCCGGCATGCGCTGGAAGCCCGAGGATCGCGCCCGCTTCTTCGGCGAGAACCTGGCGCCGGTTTTCCGGCGCGAGAAGATCAGGACCAAGGTTCTCGATTGGGACCATAACTGGGATCAGCCTCGGCAGCCGATGACCGTGCTGGCGGATCCGAAAGCCAAAGCCTTCCTCGCGGGGGTGGCTTGGCATTGCTACGCTGGCGACGTCTCGGCCCAGGCGCCGGTAACGGCGGCGCATCCGGACAAGGAGATTTTCCTAACCGAATGCTCGGGTGGCGAATGGGCGCCGAAGTTCGACGACAGCTTCTCCTGGATGGTGGAGAATCTGATCATCGGCTCGACGCGCGGCGGCTCACGCGGCGTGCTGATGTGGAATCTGGCGCTCGATGAAAAGTTTGGCCCGCACAAGGGCGGTTGCGGCGACTGCCGGCCAGTGGTGACGATCGATAGCAAGACCGGCGCGATCACCCGGACGCAGGAGTACTACGCGTTCGGGCACGCTAGCCGGTTCGTGAAGCCCGGCGCCACGCGCATCGGATCGCCCGCGAAGGTTGGAGACCTGCGCACCGTCGCCTTCCAAAACCCAGACGGTCGGCGCGTTCTCCTGGTCCTGAATATCGGCGCGGCAGCGGCGGACTTCGCCATCTCGGATGGCGGCAACCACTTCAAGGGGTCATTGCCGGCCCGTTCGGCCGGCACCTTCACCTGGTAAGCGGGCCGTCTAGGAGTCGAGGCTGGCTAGAGCGGCTTTCGCCACCGCGGCGGCCTGGCCGCGAATATCAGGCACCGCGATGATCTCCCAGTGCGCGGCGCGGGTGGAGGGGCCCACGGCGAAGAGGCGAGGGAGGGCGTCGCCGCTCGCGTTTCGCAGACGGTTGTCGTCGTCGAGATCGAAACCGAGGCGCAGCGGATCCGGGCGCGCGAGCCCCTGGCGCACGAGGTCGCGCACGAACTCGTCTTCGGCGGCCAGAATGTCGCCGGTCGGCCCCGTGCAGTTGATCACGCGGACGGCGCGGAAGGCGTAGCCGGTCTTGGCGCCGCGCGCGCGCCACTTGCACACGGCGTGGCCCTCGGCGTCCAGGCTCATCTCCCGGATCTTGCCCGCCGCGATCACCAATTGGCCGCTGGCCAGCATGGCGTCGATGCGGTCCGCGACCTCCGGGGCCAAGCGGTGACGATGGATGTCCCAGAAGGGCCGCGCGTGGCGCAGGAAGGCTTGGCGGCGCCGAGGCGACCAGCTTCGCCACAGAGCTTGGGTCACGGGGCGAACCGCGTCGACCGCCGTGCGCCAACCTCGTTCGCGCGCGGTTTGCTTCAGCCAGGCGAGCAAGGCCAGGGGCGACAGGTCGCTCGGCGGAGCCGGGCAGGAGGCGGGCGCGCCCTGGTGGCGCAACGGCGCGAGGCCGCGCCGCGACAGCGCCAGCATCGGACGGCCCGGCTGGGCGTCGTCGAGCGACAGGGCGACGTCAACCATGGTCAGGCCCGTGCCAATCAGCATGACCGAGCCTTCCGGCAGTTCGCTGGCGCGCCATCGCCATGGATTGGCGATATAGGCCGACGACGCGACGAACGCCTCTTCGACGCCTGGCGGGCGCCCCGGCGGCGGATTACCCAGCGCCAGGATCGCGGCGTCCACGTCGTGGGTCTGTCCAAGCGCCGTGGTCAGTCGCCAGCCCTGGCCGCGCGGGGAGATGCCGACGACCGCGTCCGGATTGACGACAAGACGGCCCATGCCGTCCCGGCCCTCGGCGACGCCGGCGATCTGCGCCTGAAGATAACGCCCATAGTCCGCGCGGCTGGCGAAGCCGCCAGGACCAAGATCCAGCCCTTGATCGGCGAGCCAGGTCACGAAGTGATCCGGGCGATCCGGCCAGGCGCTCATATTGCCCGCCCGCACATTCAGCCTGTGGCTCGGATTATGGGTGGAGTAGGCCGCGCCAAGGCCGACTGGCGCGCGCTTTTCGAAAAGCAGAACCTTCGCCGCGCGGCTTAGCGACAGCAGATTCAGCGTCGTCATGACCCCGCTGAAACCCGCCCCGATGACGGCGATGATCGGCGCTGAAGAGCGGCTCATGATTCAAACTCTACAAAATCGATGGGATTTTGTGAGCGATCCTGCCGCTCAAGGCAAGTCGCCTTAGAGCGTCCGCGCGATCTTCAAAGGCTGAGCGGTTGGGTAATGGGAATAAATATTTGACTTGTATGAATAAATATCAAGACGCTACTAGCTCGCGATAGGAAGGCGAACCGTGAAGGCGCTGCCGCGGTCCTCGCCCGCGCTCGCCACCGTGATGGATCCGCCGTGTAGGGAGACGAGCTGCTTGACCAGGGCTAGGCCGATCCCCAGCCCGCCCTGCGCCTTCCCCAGGTGGTCTTCGACCTGAGCGAAGATCTCGAAGATCTTGGCCTGCATCTCGGCGGGCACGCCGACGCCCGTATCCGATACCGTGATGGTCGCCCAACCTTCGGCCGCCGTCGCCGAGAGGGTGACCGTCCCGCCCCGGGGCGTGTACTTGGCGGCGTTGTTCAACAGGTTCGAGACAATCTGGGCCAGGCGCGTGTGATCGCCGTCCAGCCACACCGGCGCATCGGGCAAGTCGACGACGAAGTCGTGGCCGGCGGCTTCAAGAAGGTGCTGGCTGGCGTCGATCGCCGACCGCAGAACCTCGCCCAACTCCACCCGCGCCGTCTTCAGGACGATCTTGCCCTGGCTCACGCGCGAAACGTCCAGCAGGTCATCGACGAGATGAGTCAGGTGCTCAAGCATCCGCTCCATCCGACCGCGAATGTCCTTGGCGCGGTCGGGTGGGATATCCTTGTTGAGAAGGTGCAGGCCCCCGCCGAGGGCCGCGACCGGGTTGCGCAGTTCATGGGCCAAGACGGCGAGGAAGTTGTCCTTGTGCCGGTCGGCCTGCCGCAAGGCCTGGGCGGCCGCCTCCAGCTCGTCGCGCTGGGCTTCGATTTGTCGACGCTGCTCGTAAAGGTCGAAGAAGACGTTGGCCTTGCTACGCAGGATATGGGCCTCGATCGGCTTCTGGATGAAGTCGACCGCGCCCGCCTCGTAGCCGCGAAAGCGGCGCTGGTTGGAGGCCGCGCCGGCCGTGACGAAGATGATCGGGATATGGCGCGCGCGTTCGCTGCCCCGCATGAATTCGGCCAGTTCGAAGCCATCCATGCCGGGCATCTGCACGTCGAGCAGCGCCAGGGCGACCTCATGCGTCAGGAGCAGTTCCAACGCCTCCTCGCCCGAACGCGCCTTGAGGCATCGAAGGCCATCGCGCTGCAGCAGGGCTTCAAGCGCCAGGATGTTTTCGTCCAGGTCATCGACCAGGAGGAAATTGATCGGCTTGTCCGCTGTGGTCATGCGGTCCCCAAACTCGACAGATACGACGCGATCGCGTCGAGGGTCATGGTGAAAGCGGTCGGGCAGGCCTCGAGCGCGGCGTCGGGCATGGCCGTGGCGTAAGCTTCGGCGCGGTCCTGGACGATCGCTATTCCGCCAGCCTCCCGCACCGCCTTGAGGCCGGCCGCGCCATCGTGATTGGCCCCGGTCATGACGACGCCGACGACGGCGCCGCCGAACGCGTCGGCCGCGCTTTCGAAAAGCACGTCGATCGAGGGGCGTGAATAGTTGACCGGCTCGTCGGTCGATAGGGCCAGGGTTTCGCCGCGCTCCACGAGAAGGTGGTAGTCCGACGGCGCGAAATAGATCACCCCGCCGACGAGCGGCTCCTTGTCCTCCGCTTCCTTCACCGCCAGTCCGCACTTGGCCCCTAGGAGGGGGACGAGAACGTTGTCGCGATCGGGTGGCACATGGACGACGACCAGCACCGGCAGGGGGAAGCCGGCGGGCAGGGCGGGCAGCAGGGCGAGGAGCGCCTGCACGGCGCCGGCCGACGCGCCAATCACGACAAGGCGGGCGCCGTTCATGGCTCACGCCTCTGGTAAATCTTCTCGGCGGCGGCGAACTCGGAGAAGGCCGCGGCGTGGGCGGAGAACCTGAGGCTCTCCTTGGAGCCAAGTCCAAGGAAACCCTTGCGGGTCAAGGACTCGCGGAAGAGGCCGATGGCCCGGTCCTGTAACGGTCGATCGAAATAGATCATCACGTTGCGGCACGAGATCAGATGCATCTCGGCGAAGACCGCGTCGGTGACCAGGCTATGGTCGGAGAAGACCACCCGATTGCGCAGGGACTTGTCGAACGCGGCCCGGCCGTAGGCGGCGGTGTAGTAGTCGGACAGCGAGGACTTGCCGCCCGATTTCTGGTGGTTCTCGGTGAACTTGCGAATGCGATCGAGGGCATAGACACCAGCTTCCGCCGCGGCCAGGGCGTCGGGATTGATGTCCGTCGCGTAGAAGATCGTCCGGTCGTAGAGCCCTTCCTCGCGAAACAGGATGGCCAACGAATAGACCTCCTCGCCGGTGCTGCAGCCGGCGATCCAGACCTTCAGCGACGGGTAGGTTCGCAGGTGCGGCAGGACGTTTTCGCGCAGCGCCCGGAAGTACGACGGGTCGCGGAACATCTCGCTCACTTGCACGGTGAGAAAGCCCAGCAGGCGCGGCAGCATGGAAGGGTCGTGAAGGACCCGGTCCTGCATCGCCGAGACGGATGGAAAGCCTAGCTGAGTGCGCGCCTGCGTCAGGCGACGCTTGATCGACGCGCGCGCGTAGTGACGGAAGTCGTAGTGATAGCGCTGGTACAGCGCCTCCAGCAGCAGCTGTATCTCAAGGTCCTCGATCTCAGACACGCCTACCTCGGCATCCAGACGCGGACCAGCGACAGCAGCTTGTCGACGTCGATCGGCTTGGCCATGTAGTCGTTCGCCCCGGCCTCGATGCAGCGGGCTTGGTCGTCGGGCATGGCCTTCGCCGTCAGCATCAGGATCGGAAGCTTCGACCAGCGCGGATCGTCGCGGATCGCGCGGGTCGCCGTCAGACCGTCCATCACCGGCATCATCACGTCCATCAGGACGAGATCGATCGTCTTGGTCGGATCCCGCGCGGCGCGACCGAGCGCGGTGATAGCCTCCTCGCCGTTACGGGCGATCTCGACGACCGCGCCGCGCGGTTCGAGCACGTTGGTCAGGGAGTAGACGTTGCGGATGTCGTCCTCGACGACCAGGATCCGGCGGCCTTCCAGCACCGCGTCGCGGTTGCGCGCCTTCTGGATCATCTTCTGCTGCTCGGGCGGCAGCGCCGAAACGACCTGGTGCAGGAACAGCGAAACCTCGTCGAGCAAACGCTCCGGCGACTTGGCGCCCTTGATGATGATCGAGCTGGAGTAGCGGCGCAGGCGCTGTTCGTCATCGGCGGACAGATCGCGCCCGGTATAGACGATGACCGGCGGGAAGGCGTGGTCGCCATCCTGACTGAGCGTCTCCAACAGCGAATAGCCCGAGGCGTCCGGCAGGGACAGGTCCAGCACCATGCAGTCATAGGTTCCGGCCTTCAGCGCCTCAAGGCATTCGGCCGCCGTTCCCACCGGATGGCATTCGACGTCGTCGGCCTGCACGTCGGCGGAGGTCAGGAGCTTGCCGAGCGCCTCGCGCTGGACATTGTCATCCTCGACGATCAGCACCCGTCGCACGGTGCTGGCCAGCTTGGCCTCCAGAGTCTTCAGCACCTCGGTGAGATCATCGCGTTTGACCGGTTTGACCAGATAGCCGATCGCGCCGAGCGACAGGGCCGTCTGGCTATGGTCTTCGGCCGAGATCACGTGAATCGGGATGTGACGGGTGGCGTCGTCGCGCTTCAGACGATCCAGAACCAACAAGCCCGACTCATCCGGCAGACCGACGTCCAGCACCACGGCGCTTGGCTTGAATTCCCGGGCGAGCCTTACGGCTTCCTCCGCGGTGCTGGCCACGAGGCAATGGAAGCCCTGCTCGCGCGAGAGGTCTCGGACGATGCCGGCGAACGTGTTGTCATCCTCGACGACCAGCAGTAGTCGCCGACCGCCGAGCGCTTCATCGCGGTCGTCCTCGACGGCTTTGGGGAGCGTTTCGCGTTTCGCGCGCGATCGCGGCGCAGCGGTCGCGGGGGCGGCCGTGTCGACCAGCCGTGGCGTTTCGCGCGGCGCGACGCGCGATGGGTCGTAGGCGATGGGGATGGTGATGGTGAAGGTGCTGCCTTCGCCGGGCTGGCTTTCCAGGGTGATCGACCCGCCCAACAAGCGCGAAAGCTGCCGACTGATCGATAGGCCTAGACCGGTGCCGCCGTACTTGCGGCTGATGGTGCCGTCCGCCTGACGGAAGGCTTCGAAGATGGCCTCCTGCTGCTCGGCCGAGACGCCGATACCGGTGTCCTTGACGGCGAAGGCGATGCCGCCATCGTTCGCCGGCGTGATCCTCAGGCTCACCCGGCCCTTTTCGGTGAACTTGAAGGCGTTGGAGAGAAGGTTCTTCAGCACCTGCTCCAGACGCTGTCGGTCCGTCTCGATGACCGTGGGAGAACCCTTGGCGACCTCGATCGTGAAGTCGAGCTCGCGGCTGTCGGCGACAGGGTCGAACACCTGGCGCAAGTCGCTGGTCAGGCGTTGCAGGGAGACACTCTCGGGACGCACCTCGACGTGACCCGCTTCGATCTTGGACAGGTCGAGGATGTCGTTGATCAAGTTCAGGAGGTCATTGCCCGAGGACTCGATGGTCTGGGCGAACTTCACCTGCTCGGCCGAAAGATTGCCGACGGGGTTGTCGCTGAGCAGCTTGGAGAGGATCAGCAAGGAATTGAGCGGCGTGCGCAGCTCGTGGGACATGTTCGCCAGGAAGTCCGACTTGTACTGGCTGGCTTGCTCCAGTTCGCGGGCCTTGAGAGTCACGGCGGCGCTCGTACGCTCCAGCTCATCGCGCTGCGTCTCGAGCATCTGGGCCTGTTCCTCGAGCTGGCTGTTGGTCTGCTCCAGCTCGGCCTGCTGCTGCTCAAGGCGAGTCTGAGTTTCCCTGAGCGCGCGACCCTGTTCCTCCAGTTCCTCGTTGGATACGCGCAGCTCCTCGCTTTGGACCTGCAATTCCTCGGATTGGCGCTGGGTTTCCTCGAGCGTGTCCTGCAGTTCGGCGCGGTAGCGGGCCGAACGCAGGCCGACGCCAATCGCTCCGGATGCTTCCTCCAGAAACTCCAGGACGCGATCATCGATGGGCTGCAGAAAGCCGAGCTCGATGACCGCGTTGACCACGCCGTCGGCTTTTACCGGCACGATGACAAGATGCCTGGGCTTGTCATGACCCAGGGCGGAGCCGATCTGAATGTAGCCGTCGGGCACGTCGCGGACGACGGTCGCTTGGCCCTCGGCCGCCACCTTGCCCAGCAGACCTTCCTTCAGATTGAAGCGGTCGGGCGTCTTGGAGTCGGCGGGAATTCCCAGACTAGCGGCGCGATAGAAGTGGCCGCCGTGGCCCTTGAATAGGGCGCCAGCCTGAAAGCCGAGGTACTGGGAGAGGAAGGCCAGGATGTTCTCGGCCAGCATCTCGACCGAGAGGTCGCCCATCATCGCCGAGGCCAGGCCCACTTGGCCGCCTTGCAGCCATTCCCCGCGCGCATGGGCCCGAGCGGCGCGGCGGATTAGATAGAACACCACCACCGTCAGGATCGCACCAAGCAGGCTCGCCAGCACGCCGCTCATCAGGGCCGTGTTGTACGCCGCGCCCATCTCGTTCAGGCGGATATCGCGGAGGCGGTTTTCCTCTTGCCGCATGACGGCGATCTGCCGACGGATGGCGTCCATCTCGACCTTGCCGCGATCGGTGTTGACCAGGGCCACGGCCGCCTGGGTTTCGCCCTTGCGGCGCAGCGTGATGGTTTCATCGAGCTCGCCGAGCTTGGCGGTGATCTGCCGTTCGAGCACGGCGAGGTTGGCCTGTTGCGTGGGGTTGTCGCGGGTAAGGGTCCTGACGGCGTCCGCGCGCGACGCCACCGCGGAGGTCGCGGCCTGATAGGGCTCCAGATAGCGATCGTTGCCAGTGAGGAGATAGCCGCGCTGGCCAGTTTCGCTGTCCTGCACGGTGGACATCAGATCATCGATCGCCATCAGGACATCGTGCGAGTGCCAGATCATCCTGCTGTTAGCCCGCAACATCTCGACGTTGCGATAGGCGACCATGCCGCTCGCCACGAAGAACAGCAGCACCAAGGCCAAGCCGAACGCCGCCCAGACCTCCATGCGAGACCAAGGCAGCAACGAACGCGATGAATTTGTGGTCGACATCTGTATTCCGAGGCCAGAGCGCGGGGCGCTAGGATATTGCGGGGCGGGGCGACGGTCGCCATTGCGCCGCCGGTTTCGCGGCGGAGCCGCGTCCCTCGTCGCCGTTCATTGCCGTGAAGATGAACACCACGCCCCCGTGCGCGCCAAAGCGCGTTGGGCTGAAACGCGGCTATTCGGTTTCGGTTCCAGAAAAAGTCTAGTCGTGGCGCCGCCTTGGAAGGTCCAAACGAGGTCGCCGATTCTCCGGCGGCAAAGCCTTGAACGCGTCTTCTATCCTCTTCTTCGCGCCTCGCGATAGGCCAGGGGCGGCATGGAGCGGATACGAGCCTCGCGGAAGGCTTGCGGCGTTCCGATAATCGGTATGATCTATAAAAATATCGTGACTCTTGCGACCGCCTTACAGGTTCGCGCCGGGCAAAGCCGAGTTCTAGGTCTTTGTCTTATATGGACATTATATCCATAGGCGCGCGGATCTCCGCGAGGTAAAGCCCTGGCATCGTTTCGAATACTCGGATGACTTGTATGACAAACCGCTTCTGATGGTGTAGCTCAAGTACCAATCAATGAAACAAGGTCTCATATTTCGGGACCGGGGTGGAAGCAAAGAGGGGTACCGAGTCATGTCTCAGGGCAAGATGAGCCGCGTCTGCGCGATGGCGCTGGCGACGGCGAGTTTGATCGCGCTGATCGCGGGGGCGGCCAGGGCGCAGACGACGGCGCCGGAGCGGATCGAGTCCGACGCCGTCGAGGAAGTCGTCGTCACCGGCTTCAAGCAGATGTACGCGAACGCGGCGCAGATGAAGCGCGACGCGATCCAGATCAGCGACAGCATTTCGTCGGATGGCCTAGGCCGCTTCCCCGACCTGAACGTCGGGGAGGCGATGCAACGCATTCCCGGCGTCCAGATCAACCGCGAAGCCGACTCGCGTGACGCCACCATCAACCTGCGCGGCCTGCCGGGCACCTTCGCTCGCGTCACCCTGAACGGCGTCAGCTTCGCCGATCCGATCCTGGACGGCTCGACGCCGCTCGGCGCCTTCAATTCCGACATCTTCTCGGCCATCACGGTCATCAAGTCGCCCACGGCGGCCGACCAGGCCGGGGGGCTGAGCGGCAACATCGACCTGCGTATCCAGGGCGCGCTGGATCGGCCGCAAGGCGGCGCGGCGAAGGTCGCCGTTGAGTACAATGAACTCGGCAAGAGCTGGTCGCCGCGCGGCACGCTCAGCTACGCCAAGCGCTTCAAGGACGACACGTTCGGGGTGTTTGGCGTGGTCGCCTATTCGAAGGAGAAGTTCCGGCGGGACTCGATCTTCTTCAACCAGTACACGGCGCTCAGCCCGACGACGACGCCGAACTACGCCACGCGCTTCGCCTCGGCCAATCCCGCCGGCGTGCTTTTCCCGTCCGATATCCGCCAGGCGGCGCGCAACAACGAGGGCCACATGCTGACGGCCGCGGGCGGCGTGGCCTACAAGCCAAGCGACCATGTGACATTCGACCTGACGGGTTTCATCACGCGACGTGATCTGGACGGAAACTCGCTCGACATCCTCGATGTCGACATGCGCAACAGTCTCACGGTCATCGACCCGACCGGGCCGGTGTTCTCGCTGGACGACGGGCGCGCCTACATCAATCGCTACAGCTACAGCAACGCCAGCATCTTCGCCTCGATGCGGAAGGAGCCGTTGCTGGAGCAGACCTGGGGCGTCAATCCGCGCCTGGAGTGGAAGAACGATCAGTGGAAGGCGTCCGCGATCGGGACCCTGTCCAAGGCCAAGAACCACGTCCTGCAGACCCAGTTCGACGTCCGCCGTTTGCCCAAGGCGGGCGGCAACGGCACCTCCGGGACCTTCTTCTCGGGCGGAGGCGATATCGGCGACTACCTGTTCACCCTGGCGCCCAATCCGGGCGTCGTGGTCGGCGCGGGGCCCTACACCTATTCAGGCTCTGGTCCCACCCTGGTCGGCTCGCAAGGCGACCAGCTGATCGTGGCGGGTAGCGAAGGCGAGGCCCGAACGGAAGTGAAGGCGATCCAGGGCGACGCCGAGCGGTTCCTCGACATGGGCTGGCTGAGCTCGATCAAGTTCGGCGCGCGCTACGAGTCCAACGGCTTCTCGTCGGACCAGTACCGCACCTCGGCCGCCGGCGTGCAGCTGCAGAACGTCTCGTCGACCTTCGTGACGCAAAGCGCCTACGCCCAGGACTTCTTCGGTGGCAACGCCGGGAGCTATCTGTCCAATTGGCAGACGGTGAACTTCGACGCGATGTACAACGCCCTGCGTCCTGTCACGGTCGCGCCGGGCCAGACCCTGACCCGCACGGGCTGGATCAACGACACCACCAACGGCGGGGTCATCCAGCAGAACTTCAGCAATACGGACGACATCGCTTCGGCCTACGCGGTAGCGAACCTGAAGGGCGATGTCGCGGGCCGTACGGTGCGGGCATCCGCCGGTCTGCGCTACGAGGACACCAAGAACACCATCGAGGCGCTGGAGTTCAACGCCGCCAGGCAGCGCGTGACCAACGAATACGTCACGAAGTACCACAAGCTGCTGCCGTCGTTCATCCTGGCCGCCGACCTCGCGGACGACCTCGTGCTGCGGGCGGCCGCCTACAAGACCTATGTGCGGCCTCAGCGGCGTCAGGTCGTGCCGTCGACCAGCATCTCGAACACGACCAACGGCTACAGCGTCAGCTTCGGCAGCCGCGATCTGAAGCCGTACGAGGCGACGTCGTATGACACCTCGCTGGAATGGTACAACCGCCCCGGCGGCATGATCGCGATCGCCGCCTTCCAGAAGCGGGTCCGCGGGCTCATCGGCTCGGCGACCGACAGGGCGACGCTGTGTCCGGCCGACGCCACGGCGCTCGGACTGGGCCATCTGACCCTGAATGGCGACACCTGCGTCAGCGACATCCTGATCAACGGCCAGCCGGCCGTGATCACGGCCTCGATGAGCGTCAACCAGAACAATCCGATCAAGGTCTCGGGCGTCGAGTTCAACATCCAGCAGAACCTCGATTTCCTGCCGGGCTTCTGGAAGAACTTCGGCGGCGCCTTCAACTATTCCTACACGACGGTCAGCGGCACGAACGCCAACGGCACGAAGGCGGTGTTGCCGGGCGTCTCGAAGAACGCGGTCAACGTGATCGGCTACTACGAGACCTCGAAGTTCGGCGTGCGCGCGGTGTTCAACTATCGCGACGTCTACGACCTGGCGGCGGGCGGCACCTTCTCGGGCGCGGCGCGCCGGGTGAAGGCGCGTGGCCAGCTAGACCTCTCGGCTTCCTACAACATCAATGAGAAGACGACGATCAGCCTCGACGCCTTCAATCTCACGGACGCCATGCGAACGGAGTTCGAGGGCCAGGAGCTCAAGCCGCGTCGCGTCGATTACGACGGCCGCACGTTCCAGCTCGCCATCCGCACCTCGTTCTAGGATCCTCCTGCTGGCCGTCGCCGAAGGGCGGCGGCCGCCTTTTTTGTCATACGAGGCGCCCATGCGTTCCGGTCTCTCGGGGATCATCGTCTCCGTCGCTCTGTCGGCGGCCTGCCTGATGGGCGCGTCGGCCACCAATGCTCAAGCGCCCGAGGCGGACCATCCGACCAAGGCGCCGCCGGTCGCCTCGATCGAGGCCGTCGACCAGGTTTGGTCGGGCCACAAGGTCGGCTTCGCACTCGCGGTCAGTCCAACGCGTCTCTACGTCGGCTACTACGACGCCAACCGACAGCTGACGATCGCTCAGCGCGATCGCGCCGGGAGCTACTGGACCTACGCAAAGCTCGACACCTGGCTAGGCTGGGACAGCCACAACTACGTCGCCCTGGCCGTGGACTCGGCCGGCCGCCTGCACGTCATGGCCAACATGCATTCCGAGCCGCTGATCTATTTCCGCTCGGCGGAGTCCGGCGACGCGAGGACCCTGCGCCGCGAGGCCCAGATGGTCGGCGCCGAGGACGAGGCGCGGGTGACCTATCCGATCTTTCTGCACGACGCGTCGGGACGCCTGATCGTCAAATACCGCTCGGGCCGCAGCGGCGCGGGCGACGAGATCTACAACGTCCTCGACGCCCAGACCGGCCGCTGGAGCCGCCTGCTGTCCACGCCGCTGGTCAGCGGCGAGGGCAAGCGCAACGCCTATTTCGTCGGACCCGTGCTGGGGCCCGACAAGATGTTCCACATCGTCTGGGTCTGGCGTGACTCGCCCGACGCCTCCACCAATCACGACCTGAGCTACGCGCGCAGCAACGACCTAGTCCACTGGGAGCGGTCCGATGGTCAGCCGCTGTCCCTGCCGATCACCCTGGGCAAGGCCGAGGTCGTCGATCCCGTGCCCGTCCGTGGCGGGATGATCAACAACAACACCGTGCTGGGCTTCGACTCCCAGGGGCGGCCGACCATCACTTACCACAAGTTCGACGCCGCCGGAGACACCCAGGTCTATCTGGCGCGCCGCGAGGCCTCGGGCTGGCGTACGGCGCCGATCAGCCAGTGGAAGGGTTTCCGCTGGGACTTCGGCGGGCCCGGCAGCCTGGCGGGCAGACTCTCGGTCGGCGGCGCCAAGGTCGAAGCGCCGGGGCGGATGATGGCGCCCGTCGTGCGCGATGGACGGTCCTCGGACCTGGTCTTCGACGAGAAGACCTTGGCGCCGATCGAGGAGCGTCAGACGCAAGACCTCGTCGCGCGCCTCGGCGACAAGCTGCGGCTCCCGGGCGACATGCGCGCCAATGTGCTGCAGATCGCTGGCGGACCGGAAGGCGACTACGCCCTGGTCTGGCCGACCCGTCCGCCGAACCGCGACCGTCCAACCGAGGACATTCCGCCGCCCACGACGCTGCTGCTGCTGCGTCTGGCTAACGCCGCGCCGTGACAAGAACCGAGCATCGCTGATTTCGTCCTTTTTCCGGGTCTGGCCGACCCACCGCACTGGAGAGCCAAAGTGCCCGCCAATCCTCTTTTCGGCGTCTTTCTTCACTGGCTGGGCGGCTTCGCGTCGGCCAGCTTCTACGTACCCTACAAGGGCGTGCGCCGCTGGTCGTGGGAGATCTACTGGCTAGCGGGTGGGATTTTCTCGTGGCTGCTGGCGCCCTGGTTCTTCGCCGCGCTCGGGACCCACGACCTGGTCGGCGTTCTGGCGCGGACTCCGCCGAAGGTGCTGGGAACGTGCGTGATGTTCGGCGCGCTCTGGGGCTTCGGCGGCCTCGGTTATGGCCTGACCATGCGTTATCTGGGCTTGTCGCTGGGCATGGCGGTGGTGCTGGGGCTGTGCACGGCGTTCGGCACCCTGATCCCGCCGCTGGTCTCCGGCGAGTTCCACGAAAAGCTGCTGGCGCACACGCCGGGGCGGATCGTGCTGGGCGGTATCGTTCTCACTCTCGTCGGCATCGTGGTCGTGGCCTGGGCCGGCTCCTTGAAGGAACGCGACATGTCGGCCGAGGACGCCAAGGCCGCCATCGCCGAGTTCGACTATCGCAAGGGCCTGATCGTGGCGATCCTCTCGGGGATCATGTCCGCTTGTTTCGCCTACGGCCTCGCGGCGGGGGAGCCGATCAAGCAGCTCTCGGCGCAGGCCGGCACCGGACCGCTGTGGACCGGCCTGCCGGTGCTGTGCGTGGTGCTGCTGGGCGGACTCGCCACCAATCTTGTCTGGTGCGGCTGGCTGGTGATCAAGAACCGCTCTGCCGGACAATGGTTGGGACGCGGCGAAGGCGACGAGGCCAAGGCGCCGGTCGCGCGCAACTACGCCCTCTGCGCCCTGGCTGGCGTGGCCTGGTACTTCCAGTTCTTCTTCTACACGATGGGCGAGAGCCAGATGGGGCGCTACGGCTTCTCCAGCTGGACCCTGCACATGGCCAGCATCATCATCTTCGGGACCCTCTGGGGCTTCGCGCTCGCGGAATGGCGCAACGCGAAAGCCGCCACCCGGGCGGTGGTCTGGGGTGGCGCGAGCCTGCTGGTGCTGGCGACCATCGTCATCGGTTATGGCAACAGTCTTGGCGCGTAGGTCGCGGACAATAGGAGAGGGAAGGGCGATGGACTTTTCACAACAGCTTTCGCGCGGCCATCGGGCCGCCTTGCTCCGCGCGGCGTTGGCGTCGGCGATCCTGCTTTCGCCGGTGGGCGCCGTCATGGCCAACGCGACGCCCGTCGCTAGCGCCGCGGCGGAGGTTATCCCGTACCGTCCCGCCGACGTGATGCGGCTGGCCGAGAAGGTGGCCGACTACCAGCTGGCCACCATGGCCGCGGGCTACATCCCGCCTAACACCTCGCGCGACACGCCCGACCCCAAGGGCTGGGTGCAGGGCGCACTGTTCGTGGGGCTGACCGATCTGGCCGACCGCTCGCCAAACCCCGCCTATCGCCAGGCCATCCTGGCCAGGGGGCAAGCCAATCAGTGGCAGCTGGGCCCGCGCTTCTATCACGCCGACGATCACGTGATCGGGCAGGCTTATCTGTGGGCCGTCCAGAATGGCGCGGGCCCGGAAGCCATCGCGCCATTGAAGGCCCGCTTCGACGCGATCCTGGCCTATCCGCCGAAAGTCGGGCTGGAGCACGCCGAATACACCGACCCGCGCGGCGTCGAGTGCGACAAGCGCTGGTGCTGGAGCGACGCCCTGTTCATGGCCCCGGCGACCTGGTTCGAGCTCGGCAAGGTCACCGGCGACCCGCGCTACGCCGCGTACGCCAAGTCGGAGTTCAACGCCGTCACCGACTTCCTCTATGACCGTGACGAACACCTCTACTATCGCGACTCCCGGTTCTTCCCGAGGCGCGGACCGAACGGCGAGAAAATCTTCTGGAGCCGGGGCGACGGCTGGGTCCTGGCGGGTCTGGCGCGGGTGATCCCGCTGCTGCCGGCCGGGGATCCGACCCGCGCGCGCATGGAGACGGTCTTCAAGGAGATGTCGGCCAAGCTCGCGGCGATCCAGAAACCCGATGGCTACTGGTCGCCGTCCCTTCTCTCGGACCCCACCAAGTCGCCGCCAGAGTCGAGCGGTACCGCCTTCTTCACCTATGGTCTCGCGTGGGGGATCAAGGCGGGTCTACTGGACCGCCAGATCTTCGAACCGACGGTGCGCAAGGGCTGGACGGCTCTGACGCGCGCGGTCCATCCGGACGGCAAGTTCGGCTATGTGCAGCCAGTGTCCGATCGCCCTGAGAGCGTCAGTTACGACGACACCCAGTTCTACGGCGTCGGCGCCTTCCTGCTGGCCGCGACGGCGATCGCCGATCTCGATCTCAAGCCAGGCAAGGATCAGACCGTTCAAGCGCCGCGGGCGCCGGTCCAGGCGGTGCTGAACGTTCAGGACGGCGGCGTGCTGAAGGACAAGGTGCTTCAGGGCGGCATCTTCCATCAGCGCAAGAGCTTCACGGTGCCGGCGGACCACTTCATCCACGACGGCCTCATGGCCTTCGAGGGCGTGGGCTGGGAGTCCGACCTGGTGGCCTATCGGCTCTATCTCGACGAGCGGATGGCGGTCGATATCTTCGGTAAGAAGACGCCCGGGCCCGTGCTCGACAAGATCGGGCAGGGCGTCGACAACTACCACGACATGGCCCCCTGGGGCATGGACATCTTCAAGGTCGGCGAGACCGTTGGAGTTGGCGGGATCGGTCGGCTGAAGGACGGCAAGGCCGTTCAACTGGGCGCCTCGACCATCCGCGCCGAGGTGCTGGAAAGCGGGCGGGACACGGCCGTTGTCGAGGTGATCAACACCGGCCTCTCGGGCGGCAAGTCGACCCTGCGGACACGCTATGCGATCCGACGCGGCTCGACTTTGACGCGGGTGACGGCCGTGGGCGACAGCCAGGGCGGACCCCTGCTGACCGGGTTGATCAAGCATGACGGGGTGGAGGTGATCGCCTCGCCGCCGGGGACGGACGGCTGGGCCTATCTCGCCACGTTCGGCAAACAGAGCCTGGCGGGTGACGGTCTGGGCATCGCGGTCTTCTATCGACCAACCGCGACCGACGGCGGCCCTCGAGACGACGGAAGCTCGGTCTTCGTGACCTTCAAGGATCCAGCCCGGATCGACTATGCGTTCGGGACCGCCTGGGTTCAGGACCAGCAGGGCGTGAAGGACGCGGCCGCGTTCAAGACCTGGCTTGGCGCGCGCAAGGCCGAACTCGATGCGGGGCGATAGGGGCGTGCAAGAGCCGAAGGACATCGACGCGATCGGCGAGGACGCCAGCTCGGCCCGCGCCGGTGCCGCGGCCCTGACCCTGTTCAAGGGCCTGGAGGTGCTGAGCCGCGTCGCTAAGGGCGACACGACGCTGGCCCAGATGGCCGCGGCGCTGGCGCTGAACAAGACGACCGTGCATCGCCTGGCCACCACCCTGGTGGACGCCGGCTTCCTGTCGTTCAATTCGCGGGACGGCTACACCCTGGGAACCAAACTGCTCGAGCTGGGCTATGCTGCCTCGCAGCAGATCACCTTGACCCGCGTCAGCCGCGAGCATCTGCGACAGCTGTCGATCGATACGGGCGACACCGTCAATCTTGGCGTGCTCGATCGCGACCAGGTCCACTACATCGACAAGATCCCGGGCTCCCGACGGATCGAGGTTCGCTGCGTGGTCGGCGAGCGTCAGCCCCTTCGCCACACGGGTCTGGGCAAGGCCCTGCTGTTCGATGAGAGCGAGGAGGTCTGGCGCGAGGTCTTCCAACGCGAGGCGACGCTTTTCCCGCGCTATCGCTATGACCTGCGGCAATGGTTGGAGATCATGCGGGGATATCGCGCCCGCGGCGTCGCCTTGGACATGGATGAGAACGAGGACCACATCCGCTGCGTCGCCGCGCCGATCCGCGACATGAGCGGCAAGATCATCGCGGCCGTCTCGGTGTCGTCGGTCGCTCAGTACATGGACGACGCTCGGATCGAGACCGTCGGGGCCTATGTCCGCGAGGCGACCGCCAAGATCAGCGCCGAGTTCGGCTATCGATAGGCGCTCGGAGGGACCGTGCCGACATTGCTTTTCATGCTGACCGCCTTGGCGGCGGGACCCACTCTCGAGGAGTCCCTGAACCTCGCGCGGGCGGCGATCCGGGCCTGCGAGGTCAAGGGGCAACCCGTCAGCGCCAGCGTGGTGGACGCCGCCGGCGTTACGATTGTCGTGCTGCGCGCCGATGGCGCGCCCAAGTCGCCGGTCGCCGCGCCGCGCAAGGCCGCCACGGCCGTGGCCTTTGAAACGCCTGGGTCCGTGCTGGAGGCGCGCGAGAAGGCCGATCCCGCGTTCGCCGCCGTCATCGCGGCGCGGCCGGATCTGTACAACGCGCACGGCGGCTCCTTGCCGCTCTATCGCGGAGGTCGCCTGGCGGGAGGCCTCGCCGTCGCCGACACCAGTCATGAGACCGCCGACGCCTGCGCCAGGGCCGCGGTCGAAGCTCAGTCGCTGTACACGATCAGACCATGACCTCGATGCGCGCCGACCGCTCCAGCCAGACCCTGCAACGCGCGCTCGACATCATCGACAGCGTGGCGTCCGGTTCGCACGCCATGGGCGAAATCCAGGCCCGTCTTGGTCTG
>CAKZJK010000446.1 GCA_936942565.1 uncultured Caulobacter sp.
AACCCTCCTCACCCGCGACGCGGGGGAGGTGGCGCGATGCGCAGCATCGTGACGGAGGGGGCGCTTCCACCCTTGTCCGCCGCCAGAGCATCAGCATAGCCTCGCGCCCTCATCTCAGAGGCTTTCCCATGCTGACCACGACCCGCCGCTCCGCTCTCGTCTCGGCCCTGGCGACCACGGGCCTGGCGGCGTTCGGGAGCCGGGTTTGGTCCCAGGAGACCGGCTCCGTCGCCGCCGCCGTCGACAAGCTGGCCCAGGACGTCATGGCCGCCTTCGACCAGCCGGGACTGGGGATCACCGTCGTCGAGAACGGCAAGGTCACCCTGGCCAAGGGCTATGGCGTCAAGACCCTGGGAACCCAGGACCGCTGCGACGAGAACACCATCTTCGGCATCGCCTCGAACACCAAGGCCATGACCGCCGCCCTCATCGGCATGCTGGTCGAGGAGGGGCGTCTGGCCTGGGACGATCCGGTCACCAAGCACCTGCCCGCCTTCCAGATGAGCGACCCGATCGTCACCAAGCTGATGACGGTCCGCGATCTGCTGGTCCACCGCAGTGGCCTGACGCTGGGCGCGGGGGACCTGATGATCTGGCCCGCCCCGACCCACACCCGCGCCGAGATCGTGGCGGGCCTGAAATACCTTCCGATCGGCGGCCAGTTCCGAGGCGGCTACGCCTATGACAACGTCCTCTACGTCGCCGCCGGGGCGGTGATCGAGGCGGTCAGCGGCAAGAGCTGGGAAGAGATGATCAAGACCCGGATCTTCGATTCCTTGGGCATGACCAGCACCGTCTCCAGCCCCGCCCTGGTCGACAAGTCCCGCCGCGCCTCGCCGCACGCGCGCCTGGGCCCGCCGACCCGCGGCCTGGGCCCACAGAAGGTGCTGCCGTTCGACAACAGCTTCGACGCCGCCGCGCCGGCGGGGGGAACGAACTCGACGCCCAAGGACATCGGCCAGTGGATGCTGACCCAGCTCGGCCTCGGGCTCGCGCCCAACGGCAAGCGGCTCTGGAGCGAACCGACCGCGCGCGAGATGTGGAAGCCGCACACGATCACCAGCTGGTCGGACGGCCCCACCGACGAGAACCCGGCGCGTCCGTCGATGCAGGCCTATGGCCTGGGCTGGTTCGTGCAGGACCATCGCGGCGAACGCCTGCTGTGGCACACCGGGGGCCTCGCCGGCTTCATCTCCTATACCGGCCTGCTGCCGGGCCGGCGTTCGGGGATCATGATCATGACCAACGCCGAGGAGACGCCGGTGCTGCGATCCTTGCGCTATGGCGGCCCCGACCGCCTGCAGGGTCGCTCGGACTACGACTGGATCGCCTCGAGCAAGCGCGTCCAGGCCGAGAGCGAGGCCCAGACCCTGAAGGATCTGGCCCGGGCCACCACGCCCTCGTCAGGCGCCAAGCCCAGCCTGCCGCTCGAGGCCTATGCCGGCGTCTACCGCGACCCCTGGTACGGCACGGTGACGATCAGCGTCGTCGGAAAGGGAAAGGCCAAGGCCCTGCGCGTCTCGTTCGACAAGACCCCCGCCCTGCGCGGCAAGCTCGAGCCCTTCGACGGCGAGACCTTCAAGACGTTGTTCGACGATCGAACGCAGGAGGACGCCTTCCTGACCTTCGACCTGAAGGACGGCCGCGTCGTCTCGGCCCTGGTCAAGGCCGTCTCGCCGCTGGCCGACTTCAGCTACTTCCTGATGAAC
>CAKZJK010000447.1 GCA_936942565.1 uncultured Caulobacter sp.
GCCTGGACGCCGGCGTTGGCAACCTGGTGGACGCCGACCTGGCCAAGGAAAGCGCCAAGCTGCAGTCGCTGCAAACCAAGCAACAGCTGGGCGTGCAGGCGCTATCGATCGCGAACTCCTCGAGCTCGTCGATCCTGAGCCTGTTCCGCTAAGAAGACCTGAGCGTCGGCGTTCGCGCCGGCCTCTTGGGGCGAGCCTTCGGGCTCGCCCTTTTTCTTTGCCCTGTCCCCAAGCGCCTCAGGTTCCGAACTGGGTGAAGGGCACGCGGTTGAAGAACCGGCGCTCGGCCCCGCGCGGGTCGTCCTCCATCCGCGAGGCGTTGTCGAACACCATCGTCTGGCGGCGGTCCAAGGCGTAGGGCTCCCATCGGGGCAGATTTCCGCCGTTCGGATCGCCCGCGCGGGCGAAGGCGATGAAGGCGTCGCTCATCGTGTTCGACATGGCGACGGACTCCGGGCCCGTCCCGACGATCGAGCCCTTGGCGTCCAGCGTGCCGAACACCAGGCCGATGTCGATCGTGTGCGGCGCGCCGAAGATCCCGCCCTGGACCGGCGACTTCCAATTGACCTGATAGACATAGGCCGGCGCGCCCGCCCGGGCCCGCTCCTCGGCCTGGATGATCGCGGCCTTCCACGAACGCCCGGCGGTCGAGGCGGCGAAATAGACGTCCGCCGGCGAATAGGCCGGATAGGTCTGGCAGTAGAAGGCCACCACCGTCTCGGGATCGATGTCGATGCGGGCGTTGAACTGGCCCGGCAGCCTGGCGATGACTTCTTCCCAGGTCTGGGGGAAGGCCTTGGCGTCCCAGCCGATGAAGCCCTTGGTCTCGTCGTGGGTGTTGCCGCACATCATCGGAACCGACAGGCCCTCGGGCGCGGCGTCGGGGAAGAACGGGTGGCGGGTCAGGCCGCGCTCGTCCAGCACCGGACCCATATAGACCCCGCCCGAGGCGGCGATCGGATCGACGGCCTTCAGGCCGGCCAGCATGTCCTGGGCGGGGAGGGCGCGCAGGGCGGCCAGGTCCTTGATCCCCAGCTTGTCCAGGAAGGCCTTGGCGCGCCGGGTGGCGTTGAACGGGCCGCCGACGGTGACCTGTTGGCCGCTCATGGTGGCGGCGCGGTGAAAGAGGCCCTTGGCCGCCGGCATGCCCAACAGGGTGGCGATCTTGGCCCCGCCGCCGGATTGGCCAAATAGCATCACCCGGTCCGGATCGCCGCCGAAGGCCGCGATATTGTCCCGCACCCATTGTAGCGCCAGCACCAGGTCCAGCTGGCCGACATTGCCGCTGTCGGCGACGGATGCGTCGTTGAACAGGCGGGCCAGATAGAGATAGCCGAAGGCGTTCAGACGGTGGTTGACGGTGACCACCACGACGTCGCCACGCTTGGCCAGCTTCGTTCCCTCGTACCAGGGACTGCCGCCCGAGCCGCCGTTGTAGGCGCCGCCGTGGATGTAGAACATCACGGGCCGCCTGCCGCCGTCGGCGAGGCCGTTCTTCCCGGCTTTCGCCGGCGTCCAGACGTTCAGGAACAGGCAGTCCTCGGAGAGCGTCTCGCCCTCCTCGCCCTTGCCGGTCTGCATCGAGGCCGGACCGTAGGCGAGGGCGTCCTTCACGTCGGTCCAGGGCTGCGGCCTGACCGGCGGCATGAACCGCCGCGCCCCGCCGGTGTCCGCGCCGTAGCGCAGCCCCTTGAAGACGCTGACCTCGCCATCGACAGAACCGCGCACCTTGCCGTTGGTCGTCGTGACCACGGGCGAGCGCTTCTCGGCCGTGAAGCCGGCGCTGGGCAGGGCGGCGTAGGCGGCCAGGGCGGCGGCGCCGGTCACGAGCGTTCGGCGGGTGGTTTCCATGGTTTCCTCGGCGCGACTTCTAGCGAGCTTGCCTCAGCGGTAGCACGGATGACACCGGTGACAATCCCTATTGTCAGCCCAGCCCCCGCACCGCCGCGGCGTGCTCGGCGATCACCGCCAGGGTCGAGGCGTCGGTGTCGAAGACGCCGTAGAGGCCCTGCTCCTCCTGGGGCGGATCGCCGACGAAGCTCTTGTCGCCGCTCGCGAACCAGGCGTCCGGATGCTGGGCGCGGCCCTCGCCGTTCCAGGCCCAGAAGTTGGTCCCCGCCGTCGGGCCGCCGGCCTTCATGTCCTCCAGCGCCAGGCCGTAGATCGTCCGGTAGAAGCGGTCCTTGTCGGCCGTGGGCGAGCCGGGCGCGAAGGCGCGCGCCTCGCGGATCAGGCCGAACTCCTCGATGACCAGGGGCTTGCCCAGCTGGCGGGCGATGGCGATGTGGCGCGCGACATAGTCGCGGCAGCGCGCCTCGCCAGCCGCGTAGGTCGCCGGCTGGTTCTTCGGATCGATCCAGCCCCAGTTGTTGGGCCAGACGTGGGCGGTGACGTAGTCGATGGTGTCGGGCCGGTGAGCGTCGAGCACGCAAGCCTCGCTTTCCAGGCAGCCCTTCAGGCCCTCGCTGCCGGTGCAGACCAGATGGCGCGGATCCAGCGTCTTGATCAGCTTGGAGGTGTCGCGGATCCACTGCTGGAAGACGGCCATGTTGCGGTCGCCGAAGGCGGCGGTTCCGCCCGGGCGAGGCTCGTTGGCCAGCTGCCAGGCCATGATCGTCGGATCGTCGCGATAGGGCTTGCCAGTGACGGTGTTCACTCGTCCGACCAGGCCGCGCAGATAGCGCAGGAACAGCGCGTTGGCCTTGGCGTCGCCGTAGAACCGGGCCGAATAATCCGGATACTCCGGCCACGGATGGTTGGGGTCGCCCTGCTGGAACCACGGACCGTTTCCGACCCAGTTCAGATAGGCCGGCATGCCGCCCGACCAGTCCCAGAAGTTGTTGACGTAGACGACCGCCTTCATGTCCCGCTTGGCCATTTCCGCCAGCAGAACGTCGAGACCCTTCAGCAAATCCTGGCGATAGACGCCCGGCTCCTCCTGGAAGGTCGGGGAGACGGCGGCCTTGGCCGGGGAGCGCTCGCCCGCGCCCAGCACCCTCAGGTTGGTGACGCCGAGGCTCTTGAGCCGATCCAGCTCGCGCCTCAGCCGCTGGACATCGCCGAACGCCGCCGGCGCGCCCAGCCAGGCGCCGTACCAGAGGTTCGCGCCGGCGAAGCGGTAGGGCTTGCCGTCGAGCGAGAGGCGCCCCTTGTCGACGGCGACGAAGCCTTTCGGCGGGGCGGCTGGCCTGGCCGCCGCCCCAAGCGCGGGCAGGGCGGCGGCCAGAATGAGGTCACGGCGCGACAGGCGCATGGCTAAGCTCCCCCCTGAGGTTGAGGGAAGCTTAGAGTGCGCCCGCGGCGGTTGTGAAGCGCGCCTTGGTCTTAGAGGTTCAGCAGCGCCGGATCGCCGCCCTGGGCGGTGATGTTGACGCTGAGGGCCCGCTCCACGGCGAAGCGCAGCAGGGCGTGCGGACCGCCGGCCTTGGGGCCGGTGCCCGACAGGCCCTCGCCGCCGAACGGCTGCACGCCCACGACCGCGCCGGTCATCGAGCGATTGACGTAGGCGTTGCCGGCCGGGACCAGGCGCTGGACGTCGGCCGCGAAGCTCTCGATCCGCGAGTGGACGCCCAGCGTCAGGCCGTAGCGGCGAGCCGCCAGGGCGCCGGCGACCTGTTCGAGATGCTCGGGCTTGTAGCGGACCACGTGCAGGACGGGACCGAACACCTCGCGCTCCAGGAAGTCGGCGGCCGGGATCTCGGCCAGGACCGGCGCGAAGAACGTGCCGCCCTCGGGGGGGGCGAGCGCGTGCAGCACCTTGGCCTCGCGCTTCAGGCGCTCCAGGTGCTTGTCGAGGGCGGTCTTGGCCTCGGCGTCGATGACCGGGCCGACGTCGGTGACGGCCAGGGCCGGATCGCCCAGCACGAGGGCGTCCATCGCGCCCTTCAGGCCCTCGATGATGTGATCGGCGGTGTCGCGCGGCAGGAACAGCAGGCGCAGGGCCGAGCAGCGCTGGCCGGCCGAACCGAAGGCCGAGACGATCACGTCATCGATCACCTGCTCGCGCTGCGCGGTAGTGTCGACGAACATGCCGTTGAGGCCGCCGGTCTCGGCGATGAACGGGACGATCGGGCCTTGGCGCGCGCTGAGCGTCTGGTTGATCCGCCAGGCCGTGTCGGTGCCGCCGGTGAAGGCGACGCCGTCCAGGCCCTCGTGGGCGACCAAGGCCGCGCCGACGGTCTCGCCACGACCGGGCAGCAGGGCCAGCAGGCGCGGGTCCAGGCCCGCGGCGTGATAGAGCTTCACCGCCTCGTGGGCGATCAGCGGGGTCTGCTCGGCGGGCTTGGCCAGCACGGCGTTGCCGGCGGCGAGGGCGGCGGCGATCTGGCCGGTGAAGATGGCCAGCGGGAAGTTCCAGGGGCTGATGCAGACGAAGACGCCGCGACCGGCCAGGCGCAGGCTGTTGGCCTCGCCGACCGGGCCCTTGAGCACCTCGGCCTCGCCGAACTGGTCCTCGGCCAGCACGGCGTAGTAGCGGCAGAAGTCGACCGCCTCGCGGACCTCGGCGATGCCGTCGGAGAGGGTCTTGCCGGCCTCGCGCGCGAGGATGGCGATCAGCCGCTCGATGTTGGTTTCCAGGGCGTCGGCCATGGCGCGCAGCACCTGGGCGCGGGCCGGGCCGCCGGCGCGATCCCAGGCCGGCTGCGCGGCGCGGGCCAGGCGGAAGGCCTCGTCGATCTGCGGCAGCTGGGCCTCGGAGACCGCGCCGACCACGCGGCATTCGTCGGCGGGGGCGACCACCGGCAGGGGCGGCGTGCCGACAGCCAGCTTGCCGCCGATCAGCGGCCCGGCCGAAAGGGTCTCGGTGTCGATGGCCGCGACCGCGGCGGAGAGGCGCTCGCGATCGGCCTTCACCGACAGGTCGAGACCGGCGCTGTTCTTGCGGCGCGGGCCATAGACCTCGATCGGCGTCGGGATCTTGGCGTGGCGGTCGGGGTGGGCCTCGACCACGTCGATCGGGTCGGTGACGACCTTCTCGACCGGCACCCGCTCGTCGAGCAAGGCGTGGACGAAGCTGGTGTTGGCGCCGTTCTCGAGCAGGCGGCGGACCAGGTAGGGCAGCAGGTCCTCGTGGCCGCCCACCGGCGCGTAGGCTCGCAGGGTGACGCCGTCATACAGGTCGTCGGCGGCCTTATACAAAGCCTCGCCCATGCCATGCAGGCGCTGGTGCTCGATGCGGACGCCGGCGTTCTTGGCCATGCGCACGACCGCGGCCAGGGTGTGGGCGTTGTGCGTGGCGAACTGGGCGTAGAGGCCCGGCGCGGCGTCGATTAGCGCCTTGGCGTTGACCAGGTACGACAGGTCCGTGGCCGGCTTGGTCGTATAGACCGGATAGTCCGGACGGCCGGCGACCTGGGCGCGCTTGATCTCGCTGTCCCAGTAGGCGCCCTTGACGAGGCGGACCATCAGGCGGCGGCCGGTCTCTTCCGAGAGGGCGCGCAGGCGGGCGATCACCTCGCCGCAGCGCTTCTGGTAGGCCTGGACGGCGAGGCCGAGGCCCGTCCAGCCGGCCAGCTCCGGCTCGCGGCACAGCTTGTCCAGCAGCTTCAGCGACAGGGCCAGGCGATCGGCCTCCTCGGCGTCGATCGTGAAGTTCAGGTCATGGCGCGCGGCGATCAGGGCCAGGCGCAGGGTGCGCGGATAGAGCTCCTCCCACACGCGGTCCTCGTGGGTGGCCTCGTAGCGCGGGCACAGGGCCGAGAGCTTGACCGAGACACCGTGGCCCTTTTCCGGACCAGCGCGGTTGGACAGCTTGCCGACCGTCTCGATGGCGTCGGCATAGGCCTTTTCGTAGCGCTCGGCGTCGGCGGCGGTGCGGGCGCCTTCGCCCAGCATGTCGAACGAGCACATGGTGTCCTCGTTCGCCGCGCGCTTGATGGCGGCCTCGATCGTGCGACCAAGGACGAACTGCTCGCCCATGATGCGGATGGCCTGGCCGACGGCGGCGCGGATCACCGGCTCGCCGAGGCGGCCGGCCAGCTTCTTGATGAAGCCGGGCATGTCGTTGCGGGCCTCGTCGTCGGGCTCGACGATCTTGCCGGTCAGCATCAGGCCCCAGGTCGAGGCGTTGACGAACAGGCTGTCGGAGCCGCCCAGGTGCGACGCCCAATCAGCCGAGCCGATCTTCTCGGCGATCAGCTTGTCGCGGGTGTCGTCGTCGGGGGTGCGCAGCAGGGCCTCGGCCAGGCACATCAAGGCCAGGCCCTCGCGGGTGCCGAGCGAGAACTCCTGCAGGAAGCTCTCGACCACGCCCTGCTTGCGGACGCTGCGGCGGGCCCCGCGCACCAGCGCCTCGGCCTCGGCGCGGACGGCGGCGCGGTCCTCGCTGGAGAGCGGCGTCGAGGCCAGCAGGCCGGCGATCACGGCGGCTTCGTCGCGATACTTGCCGTCGTCGAGGCTATCCCAATTCATCGCGGGCATGGCGTTCCCTGAGGTTAGAATATCGTCGGTCTATCGCGACTTCCGCCAAAGGTGCTTCGTTTGTTGATCGCTCAGGCCGATGGGGCTTCGGCCGGAGCGCGAAAAATGATCGTCCGCTCCAGCGAAAGCGGGCGGCGTGAGGCGAGGATGCTCTTGAAGTGGGGAGGGAGGAAGGGACGCCGGTCGGGGAGACGGTTGCGTCCCTTCCTCTCTAGCGCGACGCCCGGTTAGGGGGAGAGGGGCGAGCGTCGCGACGTTCCGAACGGCCTTGCCGTTCCCACCGACGCCCTGGAGGAGGAGGGGTTGGCGCGGGTGGGCTGGAACGATTGGGGGTGTAACGCTAAGCTGTTCGAAGGTGCTCCGTTTGTGGGCGCTATTTTTCGAAGCTTCTTCGGTGAAAACGCCCCATGGCCAATTCCGCTCTAGACGACACCGATCGCCGACTACTCAGGGTTTTGCAGGCCGATGGACGCATCACCAACGCCGAGCTGGCCAAGCGCTGCAATCTGTCGCCAGCGGCCACGTTCGACCGCGTCCGGCGGCTGAAGGAGCGCGGCTTCATCACCGGCTACGCGGCGCTGCTGGACCCGGCCAAGGTCGACCGGGCGCTGCTGATCTTCGTGGAGGTGGTGCTGGAGCGGACCACGGGCGAGACCTTCGAGGATTTCGCCGCCGCCGTTCGCCGCGCGCCCGAGGTTCTGGAATGCCACATGGTGGCGGGGGGCTTCGACTATCTGATCAAGGCCCGCGTGAAGGACATGGAGGCCTATCGCGGCTTCCTGGGCGACATCCTGGTCAAGATGCCCGGCGTGCGGGAGACCCGCACCTACGCCGTGCTCGAGGAGGTCAAGAGCACGGTCCAGCTGCCGCTTTAGCGGACGGACACGATCGACGCGTTGGAGAGCGGGCGGCCGGAAAGGTCGGTTGGCGCGATCACGGCGGAGACGATGGCGGTCAGGGCCAGCAGGGTGGCGAGCACGATGCCGGCCACCTGGGCGGTGTGGTTCGACGTCTGATCGTTCTTTGCCTTGGTCGTCATGGGTAGTCCTCTTCCGGCTTTGGCTTCTGCACGCGCGGAAACACCGTTCACGTGCAAACGTTTACCTAAAAGGATTACCGAACGGTAATAAACGGCCCGCCCCGTCCCCGGATCGGGTCATGCAAGACTTGCCTTGGGAAGAGGAGGAGGAAGGGGCGGCTCCCGGGAATGGGGGGAGGAAGCGCGCCCCTTCCGTTCGCGACCACCGGGGGGGGGATGATGGTCAACGAACTTCCCCCCGGGGGCTGCCGGGGGGAAGGCTTGAGATCGCTCAGCGGGCGGGGGCGCCGCCGCCAAGCGTCTTGTAGAGGGTCACCAGATTGGTCGCCCGCGCCAGGCGGGCCGTGATCAGGCCTTGCTGGGCCGAGTACAGCGTGCGCTGAGCATCCAGGAGCGTCAGGGCGTTATCCAGCCCGGCCTCGCGGCGCTGTTGCGTGAGTCGCTGGCTATCGGTGGCCGCCGCGGTCAGGCGTTCCTGGGCGGCCAGGCGATCGCCGACCGTCTGGCGCGTGGACAGGGCGTCGGAGACCTCGCGGAAGGCCGTCTGCACCGTCTTCTCGTAGGTCGCCACGGCGATGTCGCGGCTGGCCTTGGCGCTGTTCAGGTTCGCGACGTTCGCGCCGCCGGCGAAGATCGGCAGGCTGATCGAGGGCGTGAAGCTCCAGGCGCCGGTGCCGTTCTTGAACAGACCATCCAGGTCGCCGCTGGCCGCGCCCGTCGAGCCGGTCAGGGCGATGCGCGGGAAGAAGGCCGCGCGGGCCGCGCCGATATTGGCGTTGGCGCTTTCCAGCTCGTGTTCGGCGGCCAGGACGTCGGGGCGACGGACCAGCACGTCCGACGGCACGCCGGCCGGCAGGTCGGCCAGGATGTTGGCCGAGGCCAGGTCGCCGTTCGGAAGCAGCTCCGCGGGGACCTCGCCGCCGGCCAGCAGCACCAGGGCGTTGCGGTCCTGGGCGACCTGGGCGGTGTAGGTCGCCACGTCCGCGCGCGCGGTCTCGGCCAGGGTCTGGGCGTTGCGCAGGTCGATCAGCGAGCCGACGCCGCCGTCGACCTGACGCTGGATCAGCGCCAGCGATTCCTCGCGCGTCGTCAGGGTGTTCCTGG
The DNA here is from genome assembly GCA_936942565.1 of uncultured Caulobacter sp. GTDB lineage: Bacteria > Pseudomonadota > Alphaproteobacteria > Caulobacterales > Caulobacteraceae > Caulobacter. Next base: position 8,564 of record CAKZJK010000447.1, read on the forward strand.
CCAGGGCCAGGCGATCCTGGTCGGCGGCCAGGGTCAGCCAGGCGTTGGCGGTCTCGGCGATCAGGCTGACGCGGACCGAGCGGGCGTTCTCCTGCTCGGCGAAGAAGCTCTGCAGGGCCGAGGCGTTCAGGCTGCGCACCCGGCCGAACAGGTCCAGCTCATAGGCGGTGAAGCCGATGGTGGCGCTGTAGGTGTCGGTGTCGATGGCCTGGCCGGTCTGCGAGGTCGAAGGCGGCGTGCGGCTGCGCTGCTCGCTGAGCACGCCGTTGATCGCCGGGAACAAGGCCGAGCGCTGGACGCCGTAGGTGGCGCGGGCCTTCTCGATGTTCAGCACCGCCACCCGCAGGTCGCGGTTCTGCTTGAGCGCGAGATCGACCACGCCTTGCAGACGGGGATCGACCAGCACCTGGCGCCAGTCGAGGTCGGCGGCCGTGACCGAGCCGGTGGGCTCGGTCGTCGGCGTGGACCAGGTCTGGGCGACCGGCAGGGTCGGGCGCTCGTACTTGGGCGCCATCGTGCAGGCGCCCAAGGCGGTGGAGGCGAGCAGGATCAGGGTGAGATTACGGAACATGATCAGTGGGCCTCCGTCGACGGCGCTTCGCCTTGGGCGGCGGCGTCGTGACCGGGGTGCTTGGGTTTGAAGATCTTCTCGACCACCACGAAGAACAGCGGGACGAAGAAGATCGCCAGGAGGGTGGCCGAGATCATGCCGCCGATGACGCCGGTGCCGATCGCGTGCTGGGCGCCGGAGCCGGCCCCGTTGGAGATCGCCAGCGGCAGCACGCCGAAGACGAAGGCCAGCGAGGTCATGATGATCGGGCGAAGGCGCAGGCGCACGGCCTCCAGCGTCGCGTCGATCAGGCTCATGCCCTTCTCGTAGAGATCCTTGGCGAACTCGACGATCAGGATGGCGTTCTTGGCCGCCAGGCCCATGGTCGTCAGCAGGCCCACCTGGAAGTAGATGTCGTTGCTGAGGCCGCGAGCGAAGGTCGCCAGCAGAGCGCCGATGACGCCCAGCGGGATGACCATGATGACGGCCAGCGGGATCGACCAGCTCTCATAGAGCGCGGCCAGCAGCAGGAACACCACCAGGATCGAGATGCCGTACAGGGCGGGGGCCTGGTTGCCGGACTCCAGCTCCTGAGCCGACAGGCCGGTCCACTCGTAGCCGACGCCCGGGGGCAGCTTGGTCGCGAGCTTCTCCATCGCCGCGATCGCGTCGCCCGAGCTCTTGCCCGGGGCGGGCGAGCCCTGGAGGTTGACCGACGACAGGCCGTTGTAGCGTTCCAGACGCGGCGAGCCGTAGGTCCAGGACGCGCTGGCGAAGGCCGGGAAGGGCACCATCTGGCCGCTGCTGTTGCGCACGTACCAGCGGTTCAGGTCCTCGGGCGTCATGCGGAACGGCGCGTCGGCCTGCATATAGACCTTCTTGACCCGGCCGCGATCGATGAAGTCGTTGACGTACGAGCCACCCCAGGCGCTGCTGAGCGCGCTGTTGATGTCGGCGGTGGTCAAGCCCAGCGCGCCGGCCTTGGCCTGGTCGACCTCGATCTTCAGCTGCGGGGTGTCGTCCTGGCCGTTCGGGCGCACGCCCACCAGGTTCGGATCCTGGGCGGCCATGCCCAGCATCATGTTGCGGGCGTTCATCAGGGTCTCGTGACCGACGCCGCCCGTATCCTGCAGCTGGAAGTCGAAGCCGGACGAGTTGCCCAGTTCCGACACGGCCGGCGGCACGATCGCGAACACCATGGCGTCGCGGAACTGAGCGCCGAAGGCGCCCATGGCGCGACCGGCCACGGCCTGGGCCTTGAGGCTGGCCGACTTGCGCACGTCGAAGTCCTTCAGGCGAACGAAGGCGAGACCCGCGTTCTGACCGGCGCCAGCGAAGCTGAAGCCCGAGACCGTGAACACCGACTGCACGGCGTCCTTCTCGCCGATCAGGAAGTGGTCGCGCACCTTGTCCAGCACGGCCAGGGTCTTCTCCTCGGGCGCGCCGGCGGGCAGCTGGACCAGGGTGAACATGGTCCCTTGGTCTTCTTCCGGCAGGAAGGCGCTGGGCAGGCGGATGAACAGCAGGCCCATGGCCACGATGATCGCGGCGTAGACGGCCATCCAGCGACCGCTCTTGCCCAGGATCTTGCGCACGCCGCCTTGGTAGCGACCGCTCATGTCGTTGAAGCTGCGGTTGAACCAGCCGAAGAAGCCGGTCTTCTCGTCGTGGTGACCGGCCTTGACCGGCTTCAGCATGGTGGCGCAGAGGGCCGGAGTGAGGATCAGGGCGACGATCACCGACAGGCCCATGGCCGAGACGATGGTGATCGAGAACTGACGGTAGATCACGCCTTGCGAGCCGCCGAAGAAGGCCATCGGCACGAACACCGCGGCCAGCACCAGGGCGATGCCGATCAGGGCGCCGGTGATCTCGTTCATCGACTTGCGGGTGGCCTCCTTGGGGGAGAGCCCTTCCTCGCTCATCACGCGCTCGACGTTCTCGACCACGACGATGGCGTCGTCGACCAGCAGGCCGATGGCCAGCACCAGGCCGAACATGGTCAGGGTGTTGATCGAGTAGCCGAAGGCCGCCAGCACGCCGAAGGTGCCCAGCAGGACGACCGGCACGGCGATGGTCGGGATCAGGGTCGCGCGCCAGTTCTGCAGGAACAGGAACATGACGATGAAGACGAGGATGATGGCCTCGATCAGCGTCTTGACCACCTCGTGGATCGACAGCTCGACGAACGGCGTGGAGTCATAGGGGACGACGTACTTGTAGCTGGCTGGGAAGTTCTTCTCGAGCTGGGCCATGCGGGCCTTCACCGCCGCGGCGGTGTCCAGCGCGTTGGCGCCGGGGGCCAGCTTGATGGCCATGCCGGCGGCGGGGTGGCCGTTGAACTTGGCGGTCGAGGCGTAGCTTTCCGAGCCCAACTCGACGCGGGCCACGTCGCCCAGGCGAACGGTGGCGCCGCCGCTGGTGTTCTTCAGGATGATCTGACGGAACTGCTCGGGCGTCTGCAGGCGCGACTGGGCCGTGATCGTGGCGTTCAGGCCCGTGCCCGGCAGGTTGGGCGCGCCGCCCAGCTGACCGGCCGAAACCTGCGCGTTCTGGGCCTTGATCGCGGTCGAGACGTCGGCCGGGGTCAGGCTGAAGCTGGCCAGCTTCTGCGGGTCCAGCCAGATGCGCATGGCGTATTGCGAGCCGAACAGCTGGATGTCGCCGACGCCGTCGACGCGGCTCAGCGGGTCCTGGATGTTCGAGGCCAGGTAGTCGGCGAGGTCGGTGCCGGTGGTCTTGGGGTTCTCCGAATAGAGACCCACCACCATCATGAAGTTACGCGCCGACTTGGCGACCGTCAGGCCTTGCTGCTGCACTTCCTGCGGCAGCAGGGCGGTGGCGGTCTGCAGCTTGTTCTGGACCTGGACCTGGGCGATGTCGATGTCGGTGCCAGCCTTGAAGGTCAGGGTCACCGTGGCCGAACCGGCGCTGTCGCTGGTCGACGACATGTAATCCAGGCCGTCCAGGCCCTTCATCTTCTGTTCGATGACCTGGGTGACGCTGTCCTCGACCGTCTTGGCCGAGGCGCCGGGATAGTTGGCCGAGATCGCCACCTGCGGCAGGGCGATGCTGGGATACTGCGCGATCGGCAGGGTCCGGATGGCGAGCGCCCCGGCCAGCATGATCACGATGGCGATGACCCACGCGAAGATGGGCCTGTCGATGAAGAAGCGTGAAAGCATCGGAGGCTGGCCTTAGCGCTGGGCTTGGGCGGCGGGAGCCGCGCCGGCGGGGACGGCCTTGATCGGCGCGCCGGGACGGACCTTCATCAGGCCCTCGACGATGACCTTGTCGCCGGCCTGGAGGCCGCTGGTGACAAGCCACTTGTCGCCGACCGTCTGACCCAGGGTGACCGGACGCGACTCGGGGCCCTTGGCGCCGACCAGCATCACCGTCGCGGCGCCCTTGGGGTCGCGGCTGATCGCCGTCTGCGGGATCAGGATGCCGCTCGGGGCCACGCTCTGCGTCAGGCTGGCGCGGACATACATGCCCGGCAGCAGCACGCCGTTCGGGTTGGGGAACACCGCGCGCAGCGTGACCGAGCCGGTGCCGGCGTCGACGGTGACGTCCGAGAATTCCAGCGTGCCCGGGGTCGGATAGGTCGAGCCGTCCTCCAGCTTCAGGGTGACGGTGGCCGAGTTCGTGCGACCCAGCTTGCCGCTGGCGAACTGCTGCTTGAGCTTCAGCAGCTCGGCCGAGGTCTGGGTCAGATCGACATAGATCTTCGACAGGTCCTGCACCGTGGCCAGCGGCGTGGCCTGGCTGGCGGTGACCAGCGCGCCGGGCGTCACGGCGCTCTTGCCGATGCGGCCGGTGATCGGCGCGGCGACCTTGGTGTAGTTCAGGTTGATGCGGGCGGTGTCGAGCGCGGCCTTCTGCACCGCGACGGCGGCGGCCGTCTGGGCGGCGGTGGCCTGGGCGTCGTCATTGTCCTGCTTGGAGACCGCGCCGCTCTCGACCAGCGTCTTGTAGCGGTCGGCCTTCAGCTTGGCGGCGGTGGCCTGGGCTTGCGCCTGGGCCAGGGCGGCGGCGGCGCTGTTGTAGGTCGCCTGATAGGTGGCCGGATCGATCTGGTAGAGCGACTGCCCCGCCTGGACGATCGAGCCCTCCTGGAAGAGGCGCGACTTGATGACGCCCCCCACCTGCGGGCGCACTTCCGAGACCAGGAAGGCCGAGGTGCGGCCCGAAAGCTCGGTGGTCAGACCCACGGTCTGAGGCTGGGCCACGACGTAGCCGACCTCGGTGGCTCCGCCCATGCCGGCGTTCGCGCCGCCTTTCTGGCCGCAGGCGGCGAGGGTGAGCGCGATGGCGGCGAGTCCCACGGCCGTTGAGGCGGCGGTGCGTTGGAAGTGCATATGTGACCCCGGATGCGATGGGCTAGTGAGCTATTGCCCTTGACTAGACCGGCATGATGAACAATCTGAGAATGAACGTTCATTCTCAATCGGGCTGGACATAGGAGCGCGACTGGCGCAAGTCAACCTTCAAACCCGACACTGAGGCTGCCCTAACGGAAATGTAATGTCGCTTGGGATTTTCAATGGTTGATGACGCCTACTTGGGTCGCCCGTCGCCGGAATCGCGTCGTCAGCAGATTCTAGACGCCGCCTGCGAGCGCGTTCGGCAGTCTGGCTTCCACGGGGCCAGCATGGCCGATATCGCCAAGGCCGCCGGCCTGAGCGTCGGCCAGATCTACCGCTACTTCGAGAACAAGGAGGCGATCATCGCCGCCATCGTCGAGCAGGACCTGGCCGAGATGCGCGACAAGTTCGCCGAGCTCGAGAGCCAGCCGGGCACGCTGGCCGACGCGATCGACGAGCACCTCCCCGAGAGCATCGACAAGTGCTTCGAGCCCGGCCGAGCCGCCCTGGCGTTGGAGGTCATCGCCGAGGCCGCGCGCAATCCCAAGGTCGCCGCCATCGTCCGCTCGGCCGACGATCAGGAGCGGCAGATGGCCAGGTCCCTGATGGAGCGCAGCCGCAGGCCCGAATGGAGCGACGCCGAGTTCCAGGCTCGCTGCGAGGCGATCGGCCTGATCTTCGACGGCCTGCTGATGCGCGGCGTCAACCACCCCGACCTCGACCGCGAGGCGCTAGGCAAGGTCCTGCGCTCGACCGTTCGTCATCTGCTGACCTGAGGCGGCCTAGGCCTTGTCCGCGGGCAGCTTCAGCCCGCGTTTGACCAGCTCGGCCCAGGCCTCCTCGGCGTCGTCGGCGAAGTGGAGGAGGTCGAGGTCCTCGCGGGCGATCATGCCGTGCTCGACCAGGGCCTCGAAGTTGATGATCGAGCGCCAGTAGGCCTCGTCGAACAGCACGATCGGGATCGGCGGCGCCTTGTCGGTCTGGCGCAGGGTCAGGATCTCGAAGAGCTCGTCGAAGGTGCCAAAGCCGCCGGGGAAAACCACCAAGGCGTTTGCCCGCATGGCCAGGTGCATCTTGCGCATGGCGAAGTAGTGGAAGCGGAAGGTCAGGTCCGGCGTGCAGTACGGATTGGGCGTCTGCTCGCGCGGCAGGGTGATGTTGAAGCCGATCGTCGGCGCGCCGGCCTCGTAGGCGCCGCGATTGGCGGCCTCCATCGCGCCGGGGCCTCCGCCGGTGGCGATGACGTTGTCGCGAAGGTGGTCCCCGTTATCGAGCTTGGCCCCGCCGCGCTCGGAGACGATGCGGCCGAAGCGGCGGGCCTCCTCGTACCAGCGGGCCTGATCCGGCGGGCCGTCCTGGCGGATCCGCGCGCTGCCGAACACCACCACGGTCGAGCGCACGCCCCAGCGGCGCAGGGCCTCGTCGGCCTTGGCGAACTCGAGCAGGAACCGCACGCCCCGCATCGACTCGCCCAGCAGGAAGTCCTGGTCCAGCGCGGCGAGGCGATAGGAGGGCGACATCAGCTGGGCGCGATTGTCGGGAGCGACGGTCGGCAGGGGGACTTCGGTCACGGGGAGACTCAAGGTTTGCGTCGAGGCGTGGACTATGACGCAATCCGTCAGCGAGGTTGACCTGGATCAGGGCGAAGACGCGCGCTGAACGCTCATCCTCGCTGAGTTTCCTTGTGGATGGCGCTCCTATGACCCCGACCCTGACCTTCCATGGCGCCGCGGGCTGCGTCACCGGCTTTTGCGCGCGGCTCGTGACCGAGCACGCCACGGTGCTGATCGACTGCGGCATGTTCCAGGGCTCCAAGACGCTGAAGGCGCTGAACTACCAACCGTTTCCGTTCGACGCCGGCAAGGTCGACGCCGTCCTGCTGACCCACGCCCACATCGACCATTCGGGCCTGTTGCCCAAGCTGATGCTGGCCGGGTTCGAAGGACCCATCCACGCCACCGCCGCCACCCGCGATCTCGCCGCCGTCATGCTGGTCGACGCCGGCGGCATCCAGGAGAACGAGGTCGAGAGCCTCAACCGCCGCAACCAGCGGCGCGGGATTCCACCGGTCGAGCCGATCTACACCGCCGAGGACGGCAAGGCGGTCGCCGCCCAGTTCCACAAGGTCAAGCTGGGCGAGCCCGTCACGATCGCCGAGGGGATCACCGCCACCTGGTGGCCGGCCGGTCACATGCTGGGCTCGGCCTCGATCGCGGTCGAGGTCGGCCCGCCCGGCCAGGCCAAGACGCTGCTGTTCTCCGGCGATCTCGGCCCCGGCGGCAGCCCGTTCATGGATGATCCCGACGCGCCCGTCGGCGTCGACCATCTGATCATCGAGTCCACCTATGGCGATCGCGAGCGCACCGGCTTCGACAGCGCCTCGCGCCGCGGGCAACTGGCCGAGGAGGTCCGCGCCGCCCGCGAGGCCGGCGGGCCGCTGCTGATCCCCGCCTTCGCCGTCGAGCGCAGCCAGGAGCTGCTGGTCGATCTGCTGGACCTGATGGAGTCGGGCGAGGTCCCCCGGGGCGACATCTTTCTGGATTCGCCGCTGGCCATCGAGGCGACCAAGGTGTTCCAGGCAAGGGGCTGGCGGCCGGGCGTCCAGTCCAATCCGTTCGAGGCGCTACGACCTTCCGACCACCTGCGGTTCCTGAGTTCGCCGGCCGAGAGCGACGGCCTCGACCGCCTCGATGGCTGGCACATCATCCTGGCGGCCAGCGGCATGTGCGACGCCGGGCGGGTGCGCAAGCACCTCAAGCGCCTGCTATGGCGCAAGGAGGCGACGGTGCTGCTGTGCGGCTACCAGGCCACCGGCACGCTGGGCCGGCTACTGGCCGAGGGCGCGCCGCGCGTCTCGATCCGGGGCGACGAGGTGCGGGTGCGGGCCCGCATCCGGCAACTGGACGCCTATTCCGGCCACGCCGACGCCAGCGGCCTGGTGGCCTGGGCCAAGGCGCGCGCGCCGGTGGCGGGCTCGGTCTTTATCGCCCACGGCGAGCCGGACGCGGCCCAGGGTCTCAAGCGTCGGCTGGCCGAAGCCGGCTTCGCCGAGGATCGACTCCTGGCGCCGGCGCTGGACGAGACCTTCTTGCTAGGGGAGGGCCCGGCGACCTTGGCCGACGAGGCGCCGCCCCGCCTGCCGCCGCGCGCGGCCGGCTCGCTCGACTGGCACAACCAGCGCGCCGCCTTCCAGCTGGCCTTGGGCGAAGCCCTGAAAGCCGCGCCCGACGACGCCGACCGCGAGCGCCTGCTGCACGTGCTGAACGCGGCGTTGGAGGCGTATCGGGGGTAGCCCAGCGCCTCAAAATTCATCCCGTCATTCCCGCCCTTGTGGCGGGAACCTCTCTGTCCGCCGCAAGGG